>NZ_JBFJPY010000097.1:0-11520 GCF_041616895.1 Arsukibacterium sp. | reverse complement strand
TGCTATTGTCGCCGCTAACGCGGCTGGGACGGCTTACGCTGCGCTTCAGCCGCCCCAAAGCTTTGCGCAAGCTGGAGTTGCCTCACCCGAAAAGTGATACTATAGTGTCACTTTAGATTTGGAACAGGGTGAACCTATGAAAGTTGAGCTAGTGACGAACCTGAAGCGCCAAGCTACAAAGATTCTGGCAGATCTGCACTCGTCCAAAGAGCCCGTATTGATTACGGAGCATGGCCAGCCATCTGCATACCTTGTTGATGTACAAGATTATGAATTCATGCAGCGTCGGCTTGAGCTGCTTGAGGGGCTCTCTCGGGGAGAGCTTGCTGTACTTGAGGGAAGAACGTATAGCCAAAGTGAGGCCAAACAGAAAATGAGTAAATGGCTGAAATAATCTGGACAGAGCCCGCTCTTCAAGAACTGGATGCGATTGCTGAGTATATCGCTTTGGACAATCCTGCAGCCGCAAGTAAACTCGTTAAGGACGTTTTCGATAAGACCGAGCGCTTGGGAAATTTCCCCAAATCCGGGCGGAACCCTCCAGAGCTGCCGGATTCGGTATACAGGGAGGTAGTGGTTCCACCGTGTCGCATTTTTTATCGTGAGGATGAGCATCGAGTTCTCGTCCTTTATGTCATGCGAGAGGAGCGGCAGCTTCGTGCGTTCATGCTTGGAAACAGCTAACGATCCACGTCATGCGAAGCCTCCGGCACCTGCGACGCTGACAAGTTCGCGCGCTTGCGCGAGGCGTTATGTGCAGGGAGGAATTTGTGTTCCACAACATTAATTTTTTGCTTTTGCATTCTTCATGTTATCTGCATTATTTCAATTCACATTACACGGCAAGGAAAAGCATATGTCAGGGCCAGCGCAAAACGGTGTGTTAATCTACTCTGGCGATTTGCGCAACTTATCAGAGTTTTATGAGAAACTTTTTGATATGCGAGTTGTTCGCAAGACCAATGATTTTATTAGCTTGGAAACGAATGGTTTCAACTTAATCATTCATGTTCCATCATTCGATATGCCGACTAACGCGTTCAGCCCCATTAAGCTTTTTCTTACGGTAGGTGACATGGCGATGTCGAGAGAAAAAGCTGTTAAATTGGGTGGCAAGACATTCGAGGGGGAGTGGAGCAATCCTGTGTTTAAAGTATCAAATATTGCAGATCGTGACGGTAACCCTATTCAACTGCGTCAGTTTAACTAGCAAACGTCAACACGCCCCAATGAATAAAGTATTTGAAGGGAGAAATAACCCGGGTTCTAACATTTTTATGCATGGACGGGACGTTTCTATCGGCTATCGCAAATAACTATGGCAGCCCCGGAAAACGATTGATGTCATTTTTACGTATTTTAGGCTTAACTTCGCTGAGTATGGCGGCATTTGCGGGCAATTCATTGCTGTGTCGGGCTGCCTTGCTTCATACCAGCATTGATGCGGCCAGTTTCACCAGCATTCGGCTAGTTTCTGGTGCAGTAGTACTGCTGCTGTTGATCCGCTGCCGTCAGGGGGCGCCTGTCGTTGCAGGCAATTGGTTATCGGCCATGGCGCTATTTGTTTATGCCGCGGGCTTTTCTTTTGCTTATATTAGTTTGTCTGCTGCCACCGGCGCTTTGCTACTTTTTGGTGCTGTGCAGGCGACTATGATTGGTTATGGCATTTATGTAGGAGAGCGTTTTGGAAAATGGCAGTTTGTCGGGCTTCTGCTGGCACTCGGGGGACTGCTGATAATGCTGCTACCGGGGCTTTCGGCACCGCCGCTGCAAGGCGCGATACTGATGTTAAGTGCCGGGGTAGCCTGGGGCATTTATTCTTTTTATGGTAAGAGCGCTGGTGATCCTACCGGGGTAACAGCAGGTAATTTTCTGCGGGCGGTTCCTATCGCCTTAGCCATGAGCCTGTTCACTTTAAATTCGATAACACTTGATATGGCGGGTTTTGGCTATGCCGTTGCCTCGGGTGCCTTAATGTCCGGGCTGGGGTACGCCATCTGGTACAGGGTGCTACCAGCACTGCGGGCAACCAGCGCCGCAACGGTTCAGCTTAGCGTACCGGTGATTACGGCGCTGGGCGGTATTATTATCCTTAATGAGCCAGTCACCGTGCGCCTGCTTGTTGCTAGTGTGGCTATACTTGGCGGCATTGCACTGGTATTGAATAAGGAGAAACCCGGTGAAACGTGAGCAAATAACGCTGGTCTATGATGAAGAATGTCCGGCGTGTCATGCCTATTGTCAGGTGGTGAATATTCGGCGAAGTGTGGGCGATTTAATACTCGTTAATGCCCGGGAAGAGAGTGGCATTATGAATGAAATTACCGCTAAGGGTTTGGATATCGACCAGGGAATGGTGCTGAAAATAGGCGAACAACTCTACTTTGGTGCCGATGCCATTCATGCTTTGGCGTTAATTGGCAGCCGTTACGGCATCCTTAACCGGATAAACTACTGGCTTTTTAAATCAAAAACCGTGTCTGGGGTGCTTTATCCTGCTTTGCGATGCTGTCGCAACCTTTTATTAAAGATATTAGGAAAAACCAAGGTTAATAATTTAGGGTTGTCCGGTAACGACAAATTTTAAGCCGATGTTTATTTGACCGAGCCCATGCCAAGGCAATGATATCGCCTGATAAAAGTGGGCAAACGCATTAAAAAAAGGATGGACACTTTATGTTTACCATTAACACACTTAGAGTCATTGGACCGGTATTGTTGCTGCTATCTGCCGGCTGGCATAGTTCTGGGCATAGCGCTGCTGCACCGGCTTATCGCCACGCGGATGAGCCTATTGGCACGGTGCGTCAGTTGTATGATGGCAAGCTTTATCCCGACATCCGGGTAAATACGTTTCGTAACATTGACCGGCTGTTTCCAACCCGCACGGTAGCAAGGGGTGAGACGGTAAATACGTTACCGTTAAGCCAGCAGCCATTAACCGCCTTTAGCTACACCGTTGATAACCAACATTACGATTTATACGACGTGTTTTCGCTCAATGCCATCAGCGGCATGCTGATCATCCACAACGGCAAAATACAGTTTGAAAAATATCAACTGGGTAATGATGAACATACCCGCTGGATGTCGATGTCGGTGGTAAAGTCTATTACGGCAACACTGATTGGCGCAGCAATCCAGGATGGTGCCATTAACAGTATCGATGATCCGATAGTTAATTATTTACCGCGCTTTAAAGGCACCGCTTACGATGGCGTAACGGTAAAACATTTACTGCAAATGAGCTCGGGTGTGGCCTGGAATGAAACCTATACGGATCCGACATCTGACCGACGACGCATGCTCGAAGCACAAATTAGTCAGCAACCCGGTGCCGTACTCGATCTGATGGCGACACTGCCGCGGGCAGCACAGCCCGGTAGCCGTTGGAATTACAGCACCGGCGAAACGCAGTTGGCAGGGGCACTGGTGCGGGCAGCTACCGGCAAACCTGTTGCCGATTACCTGTCAGAAAAAATCTGGTCGAAGGGCATGGAAGCCGACGCGAACTGGTGGCTGCAATCTGCTGACGGTTTAGAAGTGGGCGGCAGTGGTTTATCGGCTACTTTGCGTGACTATGGCCGTTTTGGCTTGTTTCTGCTAAACGATGGGGTAATAAACGGCCAACGGGTATTGCCAAAAGGTTGGGTACAGACTGCCAGTACCCGGCAGGTTATTGCGGGTGAACAGGTGAATTATGGCTACATGTTATGGCCAATGCATGGCACCAGTTATGCTGCAGAGGGTATATTCGGCCAGTATGTTTTTGTTGATCCTGAGACCAACCTGGTGGTGGTAATGTGGAGTGCCCAGCCTAAACCCCTTTACCGAGCCGGGCTGGATGAATATACCTTCCTCAAGGCCTTGTCTGATTTTTACAGCAGTAAACGTGATGAATAACCACATGGGAACATTTACTTTTGGCTATATAGCAGCGCTGACATGGGGGGCATTTAGTATTTTCGCATTTTAGGATTTGTGTTCGGCCTGGTAACAGCTTACAACCAGGCTTGCCAAAGCATCCAGCTACCGGCTGCAATCATAAAAAGGTTTTCAGTTAATGACACAAAGCCCAGTGGCACTTTGCTGTTACCGCCTACACAAGCACATTTTAGTTCCCGCTTTTCAATATATACCGCTTTAAATACTGAAATGCCGCCGATAATACCGATAAATAGTGCTACGGGCGCTACTATAAACGCAGACAGCCCGGCCAGCATGCCGATACCCGCATACGCTTCAGCAAAAGGGTAGATATAGGCATACCTTACCCAGCGCTTTGCTAATATATCGTAACCTAAAAACTGATTGCTGAACGCTTCTACGTCCTGCAGTTTTTGCAGTGCCAGTAGCGCCATACTCAGGGCGACAAACTTTTCGAGCGTGGTTATCGACCATACTTCAGCGCCGCCTGCCCAGTTAAGGGCTAATGCCATTAACAGTGCGATGGCAAAAATAGCAATCACCGGCCGGTAGGCTGCGGCAACGCCATTACCGGGCCTGGTTTTATCAAAATAATCCAGTAACTGCTCGTAGCCACCAATCCTTTTATCATCAATAAAGGTTTGTGGCGTGGTTTTTACCTGATGCTGCTGCTTAAACGCTTCAATTTGCTGTCGGTTGCTAAGATGCTTATCGTTAACGTCATAACCCTGGCGCTGCAACAGCGCTTTTGATTTTATGCCAAATGGACAGGTGTGTTCCGGGGTTAACATCCGATAAAGGGTTGCTTGTTTGCTCATATAACCTCCGTTTCTCAGCTTATTAGTAACTTTAGTAGCTGGCAGCACCATTGCAACCTGGGCAAGTGCTTTGTCTTAAGGGGCGGGGTGGGTTTTAGCGATCGCAAATGTTGCTTCGAAGGTGCAGGGCAGGCTAAACTTAGCTATGAGTAATCCAGTAGCCACTATTATCCCCATCAGCACGGTAACGCCAGCAACGGTCAGTTGTGCTAATTGTCAGGCATGTTGTTGCCGCTTAGAAGTGATGATAATTTCTGACACCGGGGTGCCTGATTACCACATATCGACGGATCAGTGGGGTGGCCAAACCATGCTAAGGCTGGCCGATGGCTGGTGTTCTGCGTTAAATCGTGACACCTATCGCTGCACCATTTATGACCAGCGGCCCTGGGTTTGCCGCGAGTTTGCCATGGGGTCAGACGATTGTCTGACAGAGCGGGCAGAGTTTAATGTCGGACGTTCGCTTTAACAACGCGGCGGTACCGGTTGGCTTTTTTTGGAACCAACATTGCAAAATAAGCATTTTCTGTTTAGATTGGTTGGCATAATTAGCAACAGATGGCAGGGAATAACAATGAAAAAATGGTTAGGTGCCGCGGTGGCCGCGTTAATAGTAACTTTACCGGTTCAGGCAGAGACGCAGGATTATAAGCTGATAACCGTTGCGGGTTACCTGAATTTTTATCTGTTGAATATCAATGCGTGTCAGGACTTTCATCCAGAGGCGCGTCAGGCCGCATACGATGCGGAACAAAAGCTGTACCCGTGGCTGGAAAAACTGCACAGCAAACTGGGTGATGGTAAGCAGGTGTCGGAAATTGTACTGAAGCGCCGGGCAATGCTCAATTCGCAAATTGGTGAAGGTGATTTTACCTTGGACCACTGCCAGGCAATTATTAAAATATTAAATGAAGATGGTTTAGATAAAACCTTACTGGCAAATCTGGACTAATACTGGTGTAAGCGGCTACTATTGCCGGCTTAACAATAAGACCAACACTGCCGGCAATTTGCCGGCAGTGTTGTTTTGGCAGGATAATTCAGGAGCTGCGTTTGCCCCCGGCGTTGTTACGACTTCATCAGGCTGCCCTAACGATTGATGGCCAATCTATAGTGGCGCCACTTAGCTTCAGCGCAAATAAAGGTGATTTTATTGGCATAATCGGCCCCAATGGGGCCGGTAAAAGTAGCCTGTTAAAGCTGATTAATGGCACCCAGCCTTTAAGCTCCGGTGATATCGTGCTGCAGCAACGCTCGCTGGCGAAATTAAATGCCCGCCAGCGAGCCTGCAAAATTGCCAGTGTTAGCCAGGTAAGCCCGCCGGTGTTTGCGTTAACGGTGTATCAGGTGGCGGCGATGGGCTTATTACCGCACAAAGGCTGGTTCGACGGTAACACCAGCGAGGATGAACAACAAATAGCGCTGGCGTTACAGCAACTGGGGTTACAACACAAAGCAAAGGCGCTGGTGGAAACCCTGTCCGGTGGTGAACTGCAGCGGCTGTATCTGGCCCGGGCATTAGTGCAGCAAGCTGAGCTATTGCTGCTGGATGAGCCTACCAATCATCTTGATGTGTTGTATCAGCATCAGATTTTGCAGCTGAGCCGGGGCCTTGGCAAAACGGTGTTGGCCTGTTTGCACGATTTAAATTTAGCCGCGCGCTATTGTGACAAAATAGCCCTGTTACATCAGGGGCAGTTGCTGGCGTTTGGCAGCCCGGCCGAGGTATTAACGGCAGCGCAGCTTAGCCAGGTTTTTCAGCTGCCGTGTGAAGTCAGCCTGCACCCGGTACATGGGAAATTACAAATTACTTTTTTTGCCAGCGGGAGCGGGCTATGAAACAACCGCTTATTCTGGGGTTAATGCTGCTGGCGTTAATGTTAAGTGCTGTGCTGAGTTTAACGATTGGTACGGCCAGTTTAACCATTACAGAGGTATGGCAGGCGCTACTGGGCAGCCAGCAAAACGCGCTTGCCAGCACCATTGTCTGGCAGGTGCGGTTGCCGCGTTTGCTATGTGCCATGTTAGTGGGGGCTGGGCTGGCAATAGCCGGCGCGGTGCTGCAAAATGCCAGCCGTAACCCCCTGGCCGATCCCTATCTGTTTGGCTTGATGGCCGGTGCCGGCCTGGGGGCCAGCATTGCCAGTATTCTACTGCCACCCCATGTGTTAAGCCTGGCCTTAGCGGCTTTTCTGGGGGCACTATTTGCGGTTGCGCTGGTGTTTCTGGTGTGTATGGGCCGGCAATGGCGAAAAATAGAAATGACCTTACTGGCCGGCGTGGCGGTGTCGTTTATGCTCAGTGCGATCAGTAGCTTTATTTTGTATTTTGCAGAGCCTTTTGCCGCCAACAAAGTCATTTTCTGGCTGATGGGCAGTTTAAGCCGGACCAACTGGGGCAGTGTCGGTTTAATTGCGCCTGCGGTCTGCGTATTGTTGCTGGTTGCGCTGATGCTGCGCCGTCAGCTCGATGCCTTGCTGCTCAGTGACGAAAGTGCGCAGACGCTTGGCGTTAACCCAACCCGACTGCGCGTGATATTATTGCTGCTAACCGCTTTGGTAACAGCCTGTATTGTGGCGCAGTGCGGCGGTATTGCCTTTGTCGGTTTAATGATCCCACACCTTGTGCGTTATTTTGTCGGTGTGACGGCGATACCCTTGTTACTGGGCTGCACTGTGTTTGGTGCCTTGTTTCTGGTCTGGATTGACAACCTGGCCCGTAGTGCTCTGCTAAGCCAGGAGATCCCACTGGGTATCATTACCTCGGTACTTGGCAGTCTATTTTTTCTGGTGATTATGCGCCAACGCAGGAGTACAGCATAGCGATGTCTGATGATAATAAGTTTATTGAAAAGGATACGTCCGCTACCAACACGACGGATGAGCAAAACCGGCAACAACGGCACAAATTGCGCCAGCAGAAGCTGCAGCAACAGGTGCAGCAGGGTATTGCTAAAGCAACGGCTGAAAAAGGCCTGCTGCTGGTGATTACCGGCAATGGTAAAGGTAAATCCACATCAGGCTTTGGTACTGTCGCCCGGGCTGTTGGCCATGGCTTAACCGCAGCCGTGGTTCAGTTTATTAAAGGCAGCTGGGATTGCGGTGAGCGCAATTTGCTGGAACAACATCAGGTAGAATTTGCGGTGATGGCGACCGGTTTTACCTGGGATACTCAGGATAAAGCGGCTGATATTGCCGCCGCAGAAAAAGTCTGGCAGCGCGCGGAGCAAATGCTGGCTGATCCGGCCATTGATTTGGTATTGCTGGACGAGCTGACTTATATGGTCAGTTATCATTACATTGAGCTGGAGCGGATTGTCCGTGCCCTGCAAAACCGCCCGGCGGCGCAGCATGTGGTCATTACCGGCCGCTCTTGTCATCGCACGTTAATAGAGATGGCGGATACGGTTAGTGAAGTACAGGTGGTAAAACACGCATTTGATGCCGGTATTAAAGCACAGCGGGGCTTAGACTGGTGAAAGATCTACTGGTGAAGACCTGTTGTGTTTTCTCGGTATGGTATCTGGTGTTCTGTTTTAGCCAGGCAACGTTAGCTGCAGAGTCGGCCACACCCCAACCACAAGCCAAACCAAAGCAGCACGCTGAACCAAAGCAGCGGATTATTGCCCTGGCACCGCATATCACTGAGCTGCTGTATGCTATTGGTGCAGGCGAGCAACTGGTTGGGGTAAGTGCGTTTAGCGATTATCCGCAGGCGGCAAAAGTGTTGCCGCAGGTGGCGAATTATGCCGGAGTAAACCTTGAGGCTATCTTAGCGTTAAAACCCGATCTGGTGATTGCCTGGAAAACCGGTAACGTGGCAGCGGATATCAGCCGTTTACAACAGTTTGGTATTAATGTGGTGTACTCCGATCCGATCCAGATCAGTGATATCGCCAATGAGCTTCGTTATCTGGGCGATGTTACGGGCCACCAACAACAGGCCGAGGTAGTGGCAACCGATTTTGAGCGGCAACTGGCTGAAATTAAAGCCGAATATCGCAATAAGCCCCGGTTAAAGGTGTTTTTCAGTATGGGTACCGAGCCGCTTACTTCAGTAGCCAATCAGGCGTGGCCAGCGCAGGCCATGGCGCTGTGCGCGACCGACAATATTATTGCCAGTGCCAGCAACGATTATCCCCAGCCTGGCTTAGAGCAGGTATTGCAGGAGGCGCCCGAAGTGATTATTCAGGCCACAGCGGGCGCTACGCCCGCAGATACCCGTTTTTGGCAGGCTTATCCGGTGATCCCGGCCGTTGCACTGGGCCAATTTGTCACCGTCGATGCCGATTTGCTGTATCGGACCAGCCCCCGCACCTTAACCGGTATCCGGCAATTATGTCAGGGCCTTGATAGTTACCGTTAGCGAGGGCAGCATCATCAGTATGGTGCCTAGCTGCTAGCTGTTAATACTACTCATCAGGGTGTTGGCCCTGCGCATTAACCGCTCAGCATTTCGCACCTGATTGGTTTTTAACAGCTCCCCCGATAATGTCAGGTATTTGTCTGCCAATTGCCGTTTTAAGCCCTTAATTAAGCTGAAATCAGCCGGTAACTGGGCACTGTAGTGCTGATACTGTTCAAACACACTGTCAGTCTCCCGTGCTGAGCGGCTGAGGTTTAACTCTTCGCTAAGCCGTGCAAAGGTTTGCTGATAAAATACCGCGGCCTCCTGATGAGGGAAGGGCAGCGGCGTGGCAGTATCTTTAGCCGTGTGATAGGCCGCCATCGACGCGACGGCGCTTTGCAGCTGTTCGCCGTGGCGCAGCAAATCACGGGTTTGCTCACTGTCAGCAAAAATATGCTTACCGGCATTAATTAACGCATGTAGCGCCGGCGCATTATGCTCTTCGCTGGCCTTGGTAAAGGCAGTTTGGTAAGCGCTGATTTCAGCGTCGTCCGGCACCACAATATAGTTCTGATCTATCCGCTTCATCTCTTCAAGAATAGTATAAATATCGGTGTCATCGACTGTTGTCTGGTATTGCTGATTAACGAGCAGGCTACGCAGTTGGTTGCGCAGGACATCAAGTGCTGTTTGCTTGCTACGATACATACTATTGGCGATGCCCGCCAGATAATGCGAGTCAGGATATAAACGGCTGGCCTGATTAAGCAGCTGTTCAATCTGCGGATAATCCGGATAGTTAAAGCGTCGATCACTAATCACCTGATCAATTTGCTGCTCAAAGTACGCCAGCAGCTTGTCAGATTGTAAACGCAACAAACCAGAACGTATCAGGGGATCGGTGTTTTCAAGCGCTGAGAATGTGCTGAGAAACTCCGGGGCAGCAGTGCTAGCCAGTGCAAGGTAATGATCGTGCTGTTGTTGTTGCCTGGCTTGCTGTTGTTGCAGCGTCAGCAACTGTTGCTGCTGCTGACTATGTAATTGCCATACGCTGGTAGCAGCCAACAGTGCGACACCGGCTGCGGTTGCTGCTGGCCAGTAGCGCCGCTTCAGCCCCTCTAATACGCTGGTAACAGTGGTTTGGCGGCTATTGCTGTCAAAACGCAGCGCGCGTTTTAACGCCAGCCACTGCACCGGATTGAGATGAGCGGGTTTGTTAGGCTTTTTTTGTTGCTGGGCAGCTTTATCGGCCGGGATCCTCTCAAAAGGGTGCTTACTGGTTAACAGCTCATAGCTGATGCAGCCAAATGAAAAGGTGTCGTCACTTACCGAGGGGGCGTTGCCTGCGAGCAAATCGGTACTGGCGTAAGCAGGAGTATAGCCGCTTAGCGCAGCCGCCGGGTTATGTTGCTCAGCGGCATAAATATCATGATTAAGTTGCAGGGTATGAGCGACACCAAAATCCAGCACCTTTAACTGGCCACTGCGGTTAACCATAATGTTGGCCGGTTTTAAATCTGCATGGACGATACCTTTACTGTGGGCATAATTTAAGGCTGAACCTAATTGGTCCAGTAGTTTAATAGCGGCACGCAGGGGGAGGCCTTTTGGCTTATAGCGTTTTATTACCTGGTCCAGACTTTCACCATCCAGATATTCCATCACGATAAAGTAACAGTTCTGTTCACAGTCAACATCAAACACATTGACAATATTAGGATGGGACAACTGCTGGGTTTTGTGGGCTTCCTGTAGCAACAGTTGCAGCGCTTCTGGCTGGCTGACAAACTGTGGTTGCAATACTTTTATTGCTACCTGAGCTTCTGCAACGCCAGCCTCGGCTAAAAAAGTATCCCGGGCACGGTAGATGTCACTCATCCCGCCAGAACCAATTTTCGATTCCAGTAAATAGCGTTGTTTGATTGTTTTACCGCTTAAGTCGCTGCCCGGTGCTGTTGTCGCAGAGGGGCGGCGGGCAAAGCGGGTTTTCTCATTATCTGCTGCGAACGTGTCATCTGTAGCAAGTGTTGTATCAGGTTGAGTGGTTTTGTCAGCGATATCAGCCATTGTTTAGTTACCTTACTCGTTAATCTGCTGCGGTTGTGTGACGCATCAGTATTACTGCACACCCCACCTTTTTACATAAACGTGACAAATAGTTATAAATGCTGAATAAAAACTTCAGCCTTCTGCAATGTTAAGCACTGTCACGTTGTTTAATGCCTGGCCATTTTAGCTTTAGATGAAAAAACATCAAGTTAAATTACATTAATGTAAACAATATATGTATTGACTTGGTTTCTTTTTGGTTCTAACCTTTGCGCCTGCAACATTTGGTAAAATTAATGTGTATTAAATGGGTGCTTTCGGCAGGGAGTGTTAAGTGAGTCAGACGGATAGGTTACTCGAGCTGTCGGTGTTAAGTTAT
>NZ_JBFJPY010000096.1:0-11627 GCF_041616895.1 Arsukibacterium sp. | reverse complement strand
GACAAATCAAGCACCATCTGGCGGATAATTGCCAGTTGCTGGAAGTCTTTTTTACCAAAGCAGGCAACATCAGGCTGCACCAAATTAAACAGCTTACAGACGATGGTCGACACGCCGCGAAAATGGCCGGGGCGGTTGGCGCCGCAATGCAAATCACCTAATAACGGCACTTCAACAAAGGTTTGGGCATCCAGACCACGAGGGTACATAAGCTGGGGGGTAGGGGTAAAAACCGCGTCAGCACAGTGCTGTATTAAGCCAGCAATGTCGGCATCAAGGGTGCGGGGGTAATTGGCCAAATCTTCATTCTGGCCAAATTGCATCGGGTTAACAAAAATGCTGACGATCACTTTATCGGCGTGGCGTCTGGCTACATCAACCAGCTGCAAATGGCCCTGGTGGAGGTTACCCATGGTTGGCACAAAAGCGATTTTGTTACCCGCGCGCCGCCAGCTGGCTATTTGCGCTCTAAGCTCATCAATGTTGGCAAGTATCTTCATTCAGTTGAAACTATGTTCTGTGCCGGGGAATACCTGGCTTTTTACTTCGCTGACATAGGCGGCAATGGCACTGCGGATCTCGCCGGTTTGCGCCAGATAATTTTTGGAAAACTTTGGAATATAGCCGCTGCTAATGCCCAGTAAGTCGTGCATCACCAGCACCTGGCCATCTGTGACATTGCCGGCACCAATGCCTATAACCGGTATCTTCAGGGCTTCAGTAATCCGTTTGGCCAGAGGGGTAGGAATACATTCGAGCACCAATAACTGCGCTCCTGCGGCTTCAAGCGCCAGTGCTTGTTGCAGCATGGCATCGGCCGCATCGCTGGTTTTCCCCTGTACTTTATAGCCGCCCAAAATATTTACCGACTGCGGCGTAAGGCCCAGATGGCCACATACCGGTACGCCCCGTTCGGTCAACGCTTTAATGGTTGGCAATAAAAAGTCGCCACCTTCTAATTTCACCATATTGGCGCCGGCCTGCATAAGTGGGGTAACACTCTGCATGGCTTGTTCTGGCGTGGCGTAACTCATAAAAGGTAAATCGGCAATTACGAAGGCGTCTGGCGCGCCAGCCCTTACACTTTTCGTGTGGTAGGCAATATCGGCCACCGTTACCGGCAGCGTGTCGCTATGGCCTTGTAACACCATGCCCAGCGAGTCGCCAATTAATAGAACATCGACGCCTTGCTCAGCAAATAACTTGGCAAAGCTGGCATCGTAGGCGGTCAGCATGCTGATTTTATCTGCCTGCTGCTTCATTTTCAGTAACACTGCAGTGGTGATCTTAGCCATATAGTTCTCGTCCGACCATTTATTCCGGGTGCGCAAGATCGCACAAAGTTAACGCAGCTGCAAGTTAGCCGCGACCACGTTATTCGTAAACAGTGGCGCTAAGTTTCTCCAGACCATTTAATGGCACCTGGCTTAGCAGGGTTTGCAGCGGTGTTCCGCAAGGCAGTATAAGCTTGGGGGCAATTTCAGCCAGCGGGTACAGCACAAACTCTCGCTTGGTTAAGCCGTAATGGGGCACCGTTAAGCGCGCATTATTAATAGTGTGGTTGCCATACAGCAAAATATCCAGATCAAGCGAGCGAGGGCCCCAGCGCTCCGCTTTTCGCTGTCGCCCTTGTCGCTGTTCAATCTGTTGCAGGGCGTCCAATAAGGCGAGGGGCGACAGCGTTGTAGTGACTTTTGCCACCGCATTAACGTAATCTGGCTGGTCTTGCGGCCCCATAGGCTTAGAGCCGTATAAACTGGACACGGCCAGCAGCGTGCTTTGCTCAAGCAAACGTAGTGCTGCTATTGCATTCTGTAACTGAATTACAGGGTTAGCTAAGTTAGCGCCTAACCCCAGATAAGCGTCGTGCTCCAGCACTGACGTCGCAACGGCCTCAGGCATCAGGCGTACTGCTGCGCTTTCGTTTATAGTTGTTACGACGCCGTTTTGGCCGGTCCTGACCTTCCCGCCCCAAACTATTTATCAACTCAAGCTTTTCAGCCTCGTCAGCAAATTGAAATTGCTGCCACCAGCTGGCCAGTTCCGTCAGACTGCCACCTTCAGCTTGTGCCCGTAACTGCAGAAAATCAAAGGCGCCACGGAACTTGGTTTGCTCCAGCATCTTGAATGCTCGCCGGCCACCGCGCTTGGTTAACCTGGACTGTAATGACCAGATATCGCGCATGGTTAAGGTAAACCGTTTTGGAATAGCGATAGTACGCTGAATATCATCCAGCACTTCAGTCATGGCGATATTCAGCGCATCAATATCGTTTAAGCCACTTTCTATCAGCAGAGTCTGACTGCGCAGTTCTACCGGGTACCACAGCATGGCGGCAAAAATAAAGGCCGGGGTGACAGGTTTATCAACAGCGACGCGCTGGTCTGTGTCTTGCAAAGCGTGAGTAACCAGATTGAAGGCTTTGCCCTCTGGCTCCTGCTTTAATATCTTATCGAGTTGCGGCATCAGCTGTTTTAAAATTCGGGTGTCACGCAGCAACATAAAGTTATCGAAGGCTTTGCCGGCCATCAGCATTTTTACCAGCTCGTCAAACAAGCGTGGTGCCGGAATATTTTTTAACAACACTGCCAGCTGACTTATTGGCGTCAATGCATCGGGCGCAATATCCATATTCAGTTTGGTCGCAAAACGCACTGCCCGTAGCATCCGCACCGGATCTTCCCGGTAACGTACTTCCGGGTCGCCAATAAGCTCTATGCGCCGCGCAGCGATATCCCGCATCCCGTTCGCAAAGTCGTAAATAGCAAAGTCTTTTACCGAGTAGTACAGCGCATTAATGGTAAAATCACGCCGCTCAGCGTCTTCTTCAATACTGCCGTAAACATTGTCACGTAAAATTTGCCCATGATCGCTTAAACTAGCGGTTTTCAATTTAGGTGCGGTGCTTTCTTCGTCCTCAGAACCACTGTGATGGCCCCGAAACGTAGCCACTTCAATAATTTCCCGACCAAACACCACATGAGCCAGCCGAAAGCGACGGCCAATTAACCGGCAGTTACGAAACACCTGTTTAACTTGTTCGGGATGAGCGTTGGTAACAACATCAAAATCTTTTGGTTTTAACCCCAGCAGCAAATCGCGAATACAGCCACCCACTAAATACGCCTCGAAACCGGCATCTTTTAACCGATACAGCACTTTTAATGCGCTGGGGCTGATATCGCGCCGCGAAACACTATGCTGGTCGCGGGTAATAACCTGCAATGGCGGTAATATGGAGCTGGCTTCCGCCTTGGGAACGGAAGCGGTAGCAGCAGGTTTAGTCGCAGCAGGTTGTTGCTTTTTATCGCCCTGAGGCTTGCCGCTAAGGGTTCTGCGGCAAAAATCTAACACACGCGAAATTATGATATCTCTCCTGAGCACTTACCAGCCTGAACGGCGACATTGGCTTCTGACTTAAAAAAACGGCTAATAATACCGCAGCACGCGGCAAAAAAGAATTAATCTGGCGAAAATCAGCCAAAATCGGGCGCTAAAACTTCCAGCGTTGCTGGTATATCCGCCGGTTGCCAGTGCTTAAGAGCAAAGGCCAGTTGCTCCGGGGCGGCGGTGCGCTGCAATTCTGCAGGTAAATGCAGCCCCAGGAAAGCTAACGCCCTGGCCATCGTATAGCTAGCCGGCCAGTTGCTGAGCGCTGTTGCATGGTTTTGCTTACTGAGCTTATGGCCAGGTGCAGTGACGGCCAATGGCAGATGACCGTACACCGGCGCCTGTGCCCCAAGTAAGCTGAATAAATGTTGTTGGCGTGGTGTCATACTGAGTAAGTCGGCACCGCGGATCACTTCAGTAATGCCCTGATCCCAATCATCCACCACGACTGCCAGCTGGTAGGAAAATAAACCATCGCGGCGCAGTACTATGTAGTCTTCCTGTGCCAACTCGGGGGCAATACGTTGCAACCCCAGTAACCTATCGTCAAACTGGTTGGTAACCTGCTTACTGCGCAATCGCCAGCTTAATGGCTCTGGGTTTTTTATTTGATCCAGGCCGAGATTGGCGCACACCCCCCGATACACGCCGCCAGAGGCATTAATTTGTTTTCGGGTACACTGACAACCGTAAATCAGGTTTTGTTGTTGCAACTGGCTGAATATTTCACGGTAGCGCTCGGTTCTGTTGCTTTGATAAATGACCTCATCGTCCCACAGCAAACCATGCTGTTCCAGTGCACTTTTAATAGCGCTATCCGCACCGGGTCGAACTCTGGGGGTATCAATATCTTCAATTCGCAACAGCCACTTACCGGCCTGGCGTTTGGTAAACAGATAGCTACCTACTGCCGCCAGCAAGGAGCCAAAATGAAGGGGGCCAGATGGAGAGGGGGCAAACCTGCCAACAGCTTTTGCTGCTGGCGTGCTTAAGTTTGTTAACACCGCGACAATGGCTGCAATTAGCCGCCTAACTGCTTTTCTTTAATTTCAGCCAGCGTTTTACAGTCGATACATTGATCTGCAGTTGGTCGGGCTTCCAAACGTTTAATTCCTATTTCAATCCCACAGGTATCACAGAATCCAAAGTCGTCATTTTCAATTTTTTGTAAAGTTTTTTCAATCTTTTTCAATAGCTTACGCTCGCGGTCGCGGGCGCGTAATTCCAGGCTGAACTCTTCTTCCTGTGCTGCCCGGTCAACCGGATCAGGAAAATTGGCCGCTTCATCCGCCATATGCGTTTTGGTGCGGTCAACCTCTTCGCGAAGTTGTTGGCGCCAGGCGTCAAGAATTTTGCGAAAATGCTCGAGCTGTTTCGGGTTCATGTATTCTTCCCCGACCGCTTCCTGGTAAGGTGCAACACCGGCCAGTGCCAGTAACCCTAATGTCTTAACATTCTTGCCTTCTGGCATGATCATCTCCTGTACAATACTGCCAAGCAAAAAAAGTGGCGGCTATAGATAGCAGAATATTGCCATCACCGCAATCACTAATAAAAAAGCCGGCGAAGTATACAGATTGTGGCTGGCACCGTCACCTGTTTTAACTTTCGCTGCCGTCATGGCTAAAATGCTGTGAAGTATAACCTCTGATCGCCGCGAAAATAATGCACTGTGACGCCCTATTAACGCGATCTGCTCGTGGTCAGTCGTTGCGCTATGTTACACTTCGGCTGATGAAACTTAGCCATTGTCGCTGATAAGTTCGATGAAATGGGGATTACTATGTCTGATTTAAAGTCTAATTCAACATCTGATTTGTTACACGTTAGTATTGCTACAGATAAAGCAGCACAAAAATGGGGCAACAATGCGCTGTTAAGTCCGTCAGCAGAGGGATACCAAATTCATTTAGTAGGATCTGACCCCTTGCGTAATATGCAAAAAGCAGCTCGCAGCCTGAGTAATCTTGGCATTAGCCAGTTGCAGTTATCCGGCAAAGGCTGGAGCAAAGATTTGCAATGGGCATTTTATCAGGGTTTTTGTACTGCCAAAAAACATGATGGTGTTGTTTTTAATAATGAGCAGGGTGAAGCTAAACAGCTGGAGCAACTGGCGACGTGTTTTAGCTTTGCTAAAAAAATGATCAATGATACACCTGAAATGCTATCACCGGTAGCATTAGCCGAGCAGGCTGAAGCGTTTATTCGCGCTGTTGCACCAGAGGGTAGTGTTAGCAGCGAGTTGATTACCGGTGCAGATTTGGCCGAAGCCGGTTGGCACGGTATTTATCAGGTTGGCCGCGGCAGTACCCGGCCACCGGCATTACTGATACTTGATTTTAATCCGTCGGCAAAGCCGGAAACTGCAGTGGCTGCTGCGCTGGTGGGTAAAGGCATTACCTTTGACAGTGGCGGTTATTCTATTAAGCCAACCGAAGGTATGGCGACCATGAAATGTGATATGGGCGGTGCCGCTACGGTCACTGCTGCTCTGGCATTGGCAATTATGCAGGGCCTTAGCCAACGGGTAAAACTCATTTTATGCTGTGCCGAGAACCTGATCAGTGGCCACGCTTATAAGCTGGGCGACATTATTACTTATAAAAACGGCACCACAGTTGAAATTGTTAATACTGACGCTGAGGGCCGGCTGGTATTGGCCGACGGTCTGATGTGTGCAACAGAAAGCAAGGCATCACTGATTATCGATGCGGCCACCCTGACCGGTGCGGCTATGGTAGCCGTAGGGGGTGAATATAATGCGTTATTTGCGCTGGACAAACCGTTAGCAGCAAGAGCGCTGCAATATGCAGAGGATGAACAGGAATCAACCTGGCAGCTGCCGCTGGAGAAATGGCATCAGCAACAATGCCCGTCACCTTATGCCGATACGGCCAACAGTCGGCCGGTGAAAGGCGGAGGCGCCGGTGGCGCCAGCAATGCAGCTGGTTTTTTAAGCCGCTTTGTGGCAGAGGATGGTAAAGGCTGGTTACACTATGACTTAGCCGCGGCATTTAATAATTCAGCCAACAGTTACTGGGCGGCAGGCGCGACTGGTCATGGTATTCGTAGTATCGCTACCACCTTACTTGCTGAAACAAAAAGGTAAGTAATAGCACAGTGATCAGCAACCAGGTTAGCCCGGGATTACCGGTAGCAGCAGTGTTACCGGAGCTCTGCCAGTTACTGACTGCTCACAACCGGGTGATTTTGTCGGCGCCACCCGGCGCCGGTAAATCGACCTGGCTGCCGTTACAGTTGCTACAACATAGTGCTTTTGCAACCAGCCAAATCATTATGCTGGAACCACGCAGACTTGCCGCTAAAACTATTGCGGCTTATCTGGCGCAGCAGCTAAATGAACCGGTAGGCCACACTGTCGGTTATCAGATCCGGCATGACAGCTGTCAGTCTGCGGCCACCCGGCTACTTATTGTCACCGAAGGTATTCTTACCCGTAAATTACAACAAGACCCCGAACTGGCTGGAATAAACCTGCTTATTTTTGATGAATTTCATGAACGTTCGTTGCATGCTGACTTGGCACTGGCGCTAAGTTCAGAAGTGCAACAACTGCGGGACGATCTGAAAATTCTGGTCATGTCGGCTACGCTGGACGTTGCGGCGCTGGAGCGTTATCTGCAGGCACCGGTTATCAGCAGCAGCGGCCGCAGTTATCCGGTCGATATTCAGTACATTAAACCAGGTACCGAGCCTATCGCCATTCAGGCGGCCCGACAGGCTATCACGGCTTTCCAGCAGCAGCCCGGTAATATTCTGGTCTTTTTGCCAGGGCAGGCCGAGATTAACAGAGCAAAAGAATATCTGGCTGGCCAGGCGTTGCCAGATAATGTGCAGGTGTTTTCACTGCTTGGCGCCTTATCTCTGGCTGAACAGCAGGCTGCGATAGCGGCACCTGCTGCCGGGCGCTATAAAATTGTGCTGGCAACGAATCTGGCTGAAACCAGTTTAACCATTGAGGGGGTTAATCTGGTGGTGGACACCGGCTTGTGCCGGCGTGCCAGCTTTAATCCCCGTCACGGTATCAGTAAGCTTGAGACCGTGGCGATTAGTCAGGCTGCGGCTGTACAGCGTGCAGGCAGGGCTGGGCGGCAAGCACCGGGACGTTGCTATAGAATAGACACCGCTGAACTATGGCAACGAAGAGCCGCGTTTGAGCCAGCGGAGATTGAGCTGGCAGAGCTGACACAGTTGCGACTGGAGCTTGCCGTATGGGGCGCTCAGCCTGCTGATATAAACTGGTTAACCTCACCACCAGAGGCACACCTGGCTGCCGCGAGCCAACTTTTGCAGCAGTTTGCTGCACTGGATGAGCACGGCGTAATCACGTCTTTTGGTCGGCGCTTGTATCAAACCGGCAGCTCGGTACGCCTGGCTAATATGATGCTGTATGCTCGTGAACACGAGTCAGAGGCACCAGGCCTGAGCTGGTTATCTGCTTTACTGGCAGCACTGTTAGAAGATAGCCGTAACTTGCAGGCTAATCTGGAGCAGCAACTGCAAAGCGTGGCACGTAACAAGCATTTACCACAGCATCAGCAGGCGAGGCAATTCGCCCGGCGCTTAGGCGCGAGCGTCAATGGCAGTAATAATTTACCGATGCAATGGCTTGCTAAGTTGTTGCTCAGAGCGTTTCCTGACCAACTGGCGCAGCGCCGGGGCCAGGGCTATTTACTGGCAAATGGTGTAGGCGCAAGCCTGGCGCCGGATCATCCGCAACAAGATAAAGACTATCTGGTGGTTTTGGATATTCAGCAATGGCAGCAACAAAATCGCATTCGGCAAGCCGTTGCCATTGAGCTGGACGACATATTAGCCGATTGGCAGTTGCCGTGGCAGCTGAGAACGGGCTGGCAGGATAAAACTGCCAGTTTCAGTAGCGAACGTCAGCGTTGTTTTGGCCAGCTGGTATTACAACGTCAACCGGTACAAGGAGTAGTTACTGCGGCTGAGCGACAACAGGCCTGGCTTGATTACCTGAGCCGGCGCGGACTGGCAGAATTGACCTGGTCTGAGGCAGCGAACAGTCTGTGTGCACGGGTGCAATTACTTCGCCAGTATTACAGTGCGGCACCCGGTAGCGCAACGCAAAAAAGCGCAACCCAGCCAGATGTGAAGCATTGGCCTGATTTTAGTCAGGCAGGTTTGCTGGCAAACCTGAACCAGTGGTTGGCACCCTATCTTGGTAATATCAGTAAAAAAAGTCAGCTCACGCAATTAGAGCTGGAACCCATATTGTTGGCGCAGCTAAGCTTTTCGCAACAACAAGTGTTAAATCAGTTATTGCCGGGGTACTGGCAAACCCCTACCGGCAGCCGGTTAAGCATTGATTATCTGCACCCCGGTGGGCCACAACTTTCAGTCAGAGTTCAGGAAATGTATGGTCAACTCACCACCCCTATGGTGTTAAATGGCACTATTGCGCTGACTATTGCCTTGCTGGCGCCGGGGCGACAACCGCTGCAAGTCACCCGCGATTTAACCAGCTTCTGGCAAAATAGCTGGCAGGATGTTAAAAAAGAAATGAAAGGTCGTTACCCCAAACACTACTGGCCCGATAACCCGGCCGAAGCTCAGCCAACAACAAAAACGAAAAAGGCGATGTTACGCGATGTCAACCCGAAGTAAAGGCGCTGGAACGTCGAAAGTGAAAATTCGGCCATGGTGGCATAAATCATTAATTACGCTTGGTAAGCTGGCTTTGGTCACCTTGTGCGTATTGCTTACCTATCTGATTTATCTGGATAGTAAAGTCACCCGTGCCTTTGCCGGTCAGAAATGGCAGGTGCCGGCGCAAATCTATGCCCGCAGTCTGGAGCTGTATCCTGGCAAAGCATTAACCTCAGTGCAGCTGCAAGCCGAGCTGGAACAGTTGCAGTACCAACGTAATCCGGCGATGACGGCTGCTGGTCAATACAGCGTATCGCGCAATCATGTCACGATATACCGGCGCGCTTTTACCTATATCGATGGCATGGAACCTGAGGCCCTTTTCAGTGTGGAATTTAACAGCAGTGGTATTAACCGCATTCGTTACCGCCAGCAGCAGGAAGTTAACTTCGCCCGGCTGGAACCGCAGTTAATAGAGCATATGTTGTCGCCGCATCAGGAAGACCGCGAACTGGTCAGGTTAGAGCAAGTGCCAGGCTTGCTGAAAGAAGGCTTGTTACTGGTTGAAGATCGGGATTTTTATCACCATCGTGGGGTGTCACCGCTTTCCGTATTGCGGGCATTATGGGCCAATATCAGTGCCGGGCGCACGGTGCAGGGGGGGTCTACACTCACCCAGCAACTGGCAAAAAATATGTATCTGACCAGTGACCGTACCTTGCTGCGTAAAATTAACGAAGCGATGATAGCGCTGATCCTGGACTACCGTTTTAGTAAGGATCATTTGCTGGAAGCTTATCTGAACGAAATATTTCTGGGCCAGAATCATGCAACTGCGGTGCATGGGTTTGGTTTGGCCAGCCGGTTTTATTTCGCCAAACCGATAACCGAGCTGCGACCGGATGAAATGGCGTTAATGATTGGCATGCTAAAAGGCCCGTCCTATTATGATCCAAGGCGCTACCCGGAGCGAGCTGTTAACCGCCGGGATTTAGTGCTCAGGCTTATGTTCGAACATCATTTGCTTACTGGTGAGCAGTATCAACAGGCGCTTGCTCAGCCGCTGCAACTGGTTGCTCGTGGCCAGTATCTGAATGCGCGTTTTCCTGCCTATCTGGATGCGGTTAAAAAAGAATTACGCCAGATTAATTTTGACCAGCAGTTATTAAGTAGTGGCATCAAGGTATTTACCTTTTTAGATCCCAAAGCGCAGCAGCAAGCCGAACAGACCGTGACAGAGCAATTGCAAAATAAGGATGAACAGTTGCAGGCCGCCATGATGGTAGTAAACTATCAGCACGCCGAAATACAGGCTTTGGTAGGAGGCAGGGAGAGCGGATTTGCCGGCTTTAACCGGGCATTAGATGCCAGACGGCAAATTGGCAGTATAATCAAACCGGTTATTTATCTGGAAGCGCTTAATCAGCCTGGCCGTTTTTCGCTGGCGTCAATCCTGCAGGATCAACCCCTTAGTTTACGTTCAAATAATCAGGACTGGCAGCCTCAGAATTTTGATAAAACCTTCCGTGGCCCGGTAAATTTAGTTACGGCATTAACCGACTCCCTTAATGTGCCCACGGTGCGTTTAGGTTTACAACTGGGGATGCCGGCGATCAGTGACGGTTTACGCAAGCTGGGGCTGAATCGGCGGGTCAATTTGCATCCTGCTGCATTGCTTGGTGCCGTGGAACTGAGCCCGATGGAAGTCAGTCAGCTTTATCAGACCATTGCCAACGATGGGGTGTATCAGACGTTAGCGACCGTGCAGGCGGTAACGGATCAGGATGGTCATCGCCTTTATCACCGTTCAGGTCAGCGTTACAGCCGCTACCCGGCGACCAGTATTTATTTGCTGCAGCATGCATTAATTTCGGCAACGCAAACTGGTACAGCCAAAGCGTTGCAATATGCGTTGCCCACTACCATGTTTGCTGGAAAAACTGGCACCTCCAGTGATTACCGGGACAGTTGGTTCAGTGGTTTTGATCAGCAAACACTGGTGACAATATGGTTGGGACGTGATGACAACAAGCCGATAGGGCTGACGGGTAGCAGCGGGGCCTTACCCTTGTTTATTGATTATTTTAAAGCTCAGGGAGCCCAGTCAATAATTCAGTATCTGCCCGATCAGGTTCAGGTGCAGGCGTTTTCAGCAAGTAGCGGCACACCCGTCGCAGAAACTTGCGCTAACATATTGTTATTACCAGCGATATCAGTTGAAATGCAGCAGCAATTAACCTGTGATGATTCTAATTAACGATTAACATAAAGGGTACGGCAAACTCACAACTATGGAAATTAAACCCGAACGAACGCTCCAGGTGGGTGAATGGCATTATCTGGCAAAAGAAGACAAGCTGGTGCAGCTGGATGCGCATGGCAAAATTATTGCCACCGCTGATTTAGATAATCTTGGTCAGAAGGTTGTTAACTACTTTATCGTTCATGCTGGAAATCTGGTCACCAAAGACCAGTTACTGGCGGATGTTTGGGGGATCCGGGATGTTTCTGACGGCCGGGTAATGCGGGTGATCCGGGCGATCAGAATTGCGCTGGACGATGACAGCCGCCAACCAACCTATATTGAGACCATTCCTAAGCGGGG
>NZ_JBFJPY010000095.1:0-12268 GCF_041616895.1 Arsukibacterium sp. | reverse complement strand
GCCATACCGCTGATGTATCGGGACTTTCCGCAGATTGACGGTGAACGGATGACCGATGGCGGCCTTGCCGATGCCATTCCGGTCATTAAGGCTTATGAAATGGGCGCGCGGGATATTACTGTGGTGCTGTCGCAGCCCCGCGGCTATCGCAAGCGCGTCAGTCGCTTGCCAGTATTAATGAAACCTTTCTTTAAACAGCACCCTGATTTATTTGCCGCAGTACTGAACCGCACGCATCGATATAATCAGGCGCTGGATTTTATTGCTAAGCCACCCGCAGATTGCCGGATTAGCGTAGTGGCGCCCCCCGTTGGCTTTGCTGTCGGCCGTTTCTGCCAGGATCCCCAACAACTGGAAGCCGGTTATCAGGCTGGCCGGCAGACGGGGTTAGGGCATGTCACCAAGCGTAAGCCTTAACTGGCCCGGTGCAATGGAGTATAGCTTAAGACGTTGTCAGTGTTTAGGCGCTGGTGACGTCAATTAAACCCGGGCAGTCGAGCCGAAACGCTATTTTTTTCAATGCTTTTTGTTCCAGCTGTATATCTGCAGACAACACCATTTGCTGTGCCAGCCACGCTGATGGCAGCAGCAGTTGCAGTTGCTGCGCACCTGCGCTTACAGTGAATTCAGGTACGAAACTGTCGCGCCGCTTTTGGTTTAGTAATACAGCAAGCCTTAATAAAACCAGCAGGTTAATGACTTGAGGTAATTGGTAAAGACTAAAGGTAGGAAATTCGTCAGCGCGGATTTTCCGGCGGTGAAAACGAACGAGACAAGCCAGCAGCAGTTGTTGCTCCTGGTTAAAGCCTGGTAGATTAGCGTTTTGCAAAATGTAGGCAGAGTGCTTCTGGATCCCGGATGAATTAATGTGCAAACCAATTTCATAAACTCTGCAGGCGAAGCTGAGTAATAGGCCATCATCGTCGGACAGTTGCCAGGCAGCCTGCACCTGGCTGAATAAAGCCAACGCGGTCTGTTGCACTCTTTGTGTTTGCGCATCATCAACCGTATAACGGCGCATCATACTGCTGATCGTATGTTCACGAATATCGTGGTGTTGCAGCCGGTCACTCATCTCGTACAGCACACCCTCGCGCAGGGCGGCATCGACATAGACCATTTCGTCAATTTGTAGCATGTTAAATGCACCAATCAATATCGCCAGACCGGGACAAAGCAGCAGCTTTCGATCGTCTGTTAAACCGGCCAGTTCTAATTCGCTGGCGTTATCGTACTGCAACACGTGCCGTTTTAAGGCCGTTAGATCGTTAAGTCGTAAACTGGTGCTGTTCCAGCCCAGCCCCGCAATGACATCTTTAATGGTTTTTACGGTACCCGAGGTGCCGACCGCTTGTTGCCAGCCTGCGCTGCGAAAGCTACTGACAATGGGTTCAAGTTCCTGTTCTGCTTGTAACACAGCGCGCTCGAACCGGCGTGGGCTGATTTTTCCCTGGCTGAAGTGACTCTGGCCATAGCTAACGCAGCCCATATTGCGACTGCTTAACCTTAAGGGTTGCAGGCCCTCGCCAATCGCAAATTCAGTACTGCCGCCACCAATATCAATGACCAGTCGTTTGTTGCTGAAATGCTCGAAATGAGCCACCCCCTGATATATAAACCGGGCTTCTTCCTGGCCGGAAATGACTTCAATCGGAAATGGAAACACCACTTTGGCGCGGCGTAAAAACGTGGCGGAATTACGGGCGCGGCGCAGGGTATAGGTCGCAATAACCCGCACAGCGTTGGGCGCAAAAGGCTGCAATGTATCGGCAAACTGGGCCAGGACCTGTAAGCCCCGTTCAATGGCCTCTTCGCTAAGCACCAGCTCATCATTCAGGCCTTCCGCCAATTGCACTTTTTGCTTTTCGCGGTGCAGTAACTGCAGTGAGCCATCAATTACCCTGGCGATAACCATATGAAAACTATTGGAGCCAAGATCTACGGCTGCCATGTAATCAGCGTCTGTTGACGCTATTTTGTCAGAATCTGTCAATTGTCTGCATCAACCTGTACCGCCTGCTGTCGCGCCAGAAAATCATAAATCTCCTGTTGAGAACGCACGTTGCGTTTATTACCACGCTTAACATAGGCATTAGAATGTTTGCCGTCAATGATACGCGCCTTAACGTTATCCCGCCACTGGATATCCAGGGTACTGATAATTTGTTGCTTAATCCGGCTATCATAGACCGGCACGCCGACTTCAACCCGCTGGTCGATATTGCGGGTCATCCAATCAGCCGAAGAGATATACAGAGCACTGTCGCCGCCATTGTGAAATAAATATACCCGGGCATGCTCCAGATAACGGTCAAGCACACTGATAATTTTAATATTCTGACTTTTACCCGCCAGGCCTGGCATTAACGAACACATGCCCCGGATAATCATCCGGATTTTCACTCCGGCCTGACTGGCCCGGTACAGCAGCTGCACAATTTCTTCATCGACCAAATTATTCACTTTCAGAAAAATTTCCGCTTTACGTCCTGCGACCGCAAAGTCAATTTCCCGTTGAATTAAACTAAGCAGTCTGGGCCGGCTCCAGGTGGGAGAGACAATTAAATGCTGAAAATTAAAAGGCCGGTAGGAATACTGGATAAACTCGAAAACCTGGTCAATTTCGGCGGTAATTTCGCTATGGCAGGTAAACAGGCTCATGTCGGTATAGATCCGGGCTGTTTTCTCATTAAAATTTCCGGTGCCAATATGGCCGTAACGAACAGCCTTACCTTTTTCCTGGCGGGTAATTAAGCAAAGTTTTGAGTGAATTTTTAAGGTAGTCTGGCCAAAAATAACTTCAATACCGGCATCGGTCATTCTTCGTGCCCAGTTAATGTTATTTTCTTCATCAAAGCGGGCTTTAAGCTCGACCACAACGGTGACTTTTTTGCCATTGCGCACCGCATCCAGCAGCGAATGGATAACCCGTGAGTGTTTTGCTACCCGGTACATCGTCATTTTGATGTGACTGACCTTGGGATCGAACGATGCCTGGCGCACCCACTCGGTAAAATAACTGAAGTCATGATACGGGTAGTACAGCATAATGTCAGACGCCCGTATGGCATCGAAGCTGGTAGGGTAGTGCTCAAAATCCGGGCTTGGTAGTGGCGCCATTGCCGGAAATTCCATACTTTGATGGCCCAGGTTCGGGAAACCAATAAAGTCTTTAAAATTACGATAACGACTGCCGGCAATCAGAGCATCAGTAGAGCTGGTGCCCAATTGCCGGGTCAGGACTTTCAACATTTGTTCCGGCATGGCAGCATCGTACACCAAGCGGGTTGGCTCAGACTTCAAACGCTGCCGGATCCCTTTTGACATCTTATCAATCAGGCTTTGATCCAGTGTATCGCTGATATTGTACTCGGCATCGCGAGTTAGTTTCAGGGAAAAGGTGCATATCGTGTCAAACTGAAAAAAACCGTTAAATAAGTCACTGGCACAATGGTTAATAATGTCGTCCAGCAATAAAATTTGCCGGCGGTAGTGGCCATTTTTTTTGCGGGTATTTAACTGTAACGGTAGCTCAATAAAACGGGACACTTCCGCAGTAGGCACTTCAATAATGGCATAATCCGGTTTGCCGCTGCCGGTCATTTCAACCATCAGGTAGGTGGTATTATCTTCCAGAATTTTACTGAGCGAGCTGTCGGTGCTAGATAATATTATAGGTGAAATATGCCGTTTTACTTCCCTGCGGAAAAACGCTTTTACCCAGCCTGATTGCGCCTCGGTCAGCTTGCTGTCATCAATCAGTTCGATATTATGCTTACGCAACTCCAGCTGAATATCCAAATATATTTTATTGAATTGTTTGGCAAGCTCCTTAACCTGCAGCTGAATTTGCGCAAGCAAAGTTTCAGCATCTTCATGCTCCCAGGTCTGATATTTTTTCAGCAGAATGCGCCGTTTCACATCGGCAACCCGAACCCGGAAAAACTCATCCAGATTATTGGAGTAGATCCCTAAAAAACGGAGTCGTTCAATTGGCGGATTGCGGGTATCGGCTGCCTCCTGCAACACCCGGCCATTAAAAGCCAGCCAGCTTAATTCGCGGGGGAATAACGGGTAGTCGGGGTGAGCCCCATTGGTTTGTGATGGTGATGCTGGCTGATCCATACTGATTGCTCCTGCTTACTGCCTGCAAAGCACACTATGGCATTTTTGTGACAAAATGATGAAGCATGACCGCCAACGAACCGCTGGCTGCCATGTTTCAACGTATCGGGAGATATCCATAGCGAAGGTGGCGTGGTTTAGTCTACTGAGGTTTCCACATCGACCACAATATCGGCAGCAATCGCTTCCAGTGCTTTTATTACCTCATCGCGGCTGAGACCTGCTGGCAACTGCACGGTGGCTTCAGCGTGAAATAGCGGCACCCCCCAATTAGGCGCGCTTTGTTTATTGCTGGAAAACTGAATGATATTGGTACCTTTATGTTTAATCACGGACGATAATTCACGGACGATACCGGGGCGGTCATTGCCGGTAATAACAAAGCGCAACTGTTGCTGTTTATTCAGCTCGCTGTGTTCACCTTGCTGCACTTTGATATCTAAATCGCTGACTTTACTGAGCGCTGTAACCAAGGCCCCCAGATCTGGCTCTGCCACTTCAATCTGCACTATGCCGGCAAAGTAACCCGCAAGGTGGCTTAAATTACTGGCCATCCAGTTACCATTCTGGTCATTTATTACCCTGGCTAACTGTTCTACTAACCCTGCTTTATCTTTACCAATAACGGTAAGGACTAACTGCTTCATATGGACATTCCCTTACTATCACTCAAGGTTAAACCGCCGCTAAGCGGTCTGTTATTACACAAATTACGTGAAAAAGTGTTTTAGAGTGTAGACCCAACTTTCTGATTTTAAAACGCTAGTTAACTATTTATTTTTGGTTTGCTGTCTTGTCATGTGCAGCTGTTATAAGATGTTGCGAGCAAGTCCGATAGTATGGGTAGAAAAGATGGTGCTAAGCAGATGGCGCAGAGCGTTGCCAGGATTGATCCTGATAGGGTTTTGCGGCTGCGTCTGGATGTCAGAAGTTGCTGCTAAGACCGACAGTACATTGTCCAGTGTGGGTTCTGATACCCTGCATCAGGTCATGCAATTGTGGGCTGACGAATACCGGCAGCGCCACCCTGATGTCAATTTTCAAATTCAGAGTATTGGCTCCTCTACCGCACCGGTTGCCCTGATTGAGGGGACTGCCCAGCTTGGCCCAATGAGTCGGCCAATGCGCCAGACGGAGTTGCAGCAGTTTGCTAAGCGTTTTGGTTATCAACCAACGGCCGTGCCGGTAGCGATTGATTTGTTAGCGGTTTATGTTCATCCCGATAATCCTCTGGAACAATTAAGCCTGGCTCAGCTGGATGCTATATTTTCAATAAACCGGCGCTGTGGTGCGCCAACGGATATTCAGCATTGGGGGCAAGTAGGCCTGACCGGGCCTTGGCAGCGGCGTTTTATTACGCTGTACAGCCGCAATGCCGTGTCGGGAACCTATGGCTACTTTAAGCAACATGTTCTATGTAATGGTGATATTAAAGCCCGCACAAATAAGCTGGCAGGCTCTTCAGCCATGCTCAGGGCAATTAGCCAGTCTCCGGGTGGTATCGGCTATTCTGGTATCGGTTATGCCACAGGTGACGTGAAAGTGCTGGCACTGGCGAGTGACGGTGGGCCGGCTGTTGCGCCAACAGCTGCTAATGCACTGAGCGGCAATTATCCCCTGGCCCGGCAGCTTTATATTTATGTCAACCGGGCACCTGGCCAGCCATTAACAGCAAACCAATACGCATTTTTTGATCTGGTGTTATCGGAGGCGGGTCAGCAGATGGTGTTGCAGGACGGGTTTCTGCCGTTGCCAGCAGCGGTAATTGCGCACTGGCGTCAGACCCTGGGGTTGTCGACCCTCCCGGTGCTGCCATGACAGCACCGCTGCTTGTTGCTAACAAGGCCGCTCGGAGGTTGCAGCGCCGCCGGCGCTGGTACAACCGTCTGTTGCATGCGGTTATTGGCTTATCTGGCATCAGCGTGGTAATGATGCTGGCGGCCATGTTTATTTATTTGTTCAGCGAGGTCATTCCGGTATTTCAACGGGTTAGTAGTGTGGCATTGCCGACGGTGCTTTCCGAGCATGCATCAAAAGGGTTATCGCTATCCTCAGCAGAAGCGGATAGCGAGCCTGCCCAGGCCGGTACCTCTGCCGCCACCTTTCATACAACGGGAAACGCGCCATTTGACACCGCGCCTGTCGCAACATACACGGCAACATCGACCAGCGGCCAATACCAATTAAAAGCGACTGCAGCTGGCGATGCCTGTCTGTCTTTAACCCGCAGCACCGGGAACTGCCTGCAACAGTGGCAGCTTAGCGAATCTGATGACACCCTGACCAGCCTGCGTTGGCTGACTGCCGATCAGGCTGTGCTGGCAGGTTATCAGAGTGGTCGTTTACAACAATGGTATTTATTGGCTGAAAACAGCAGCGCAGCTCATTTAAAGCTGATAAGAGAGCTGCCCGGCCAGCAGGCGGCGATAGTGCAGATTGCCGCGGAGCATAACCGCCGTGGTTTTGCCACCCTGGCCGCCGACGGTAAGCTGGCGGTTTATTATTCCAGTATAGCCCGGCCATTGTGGCAGCAGAATACCGCCATTACCGCCGCGACAAAGTTAGCATTTTCGCCCGACAATCAAAAGCTGAGTATCTATACGGATACCAGCCGCTACTCTTATGCGTTAAATAACCCTCATCCAGAGGTCAATTGGCAAACGCTATGGCACAGTGTCTGGTACGAAGGGTTTGCCAGGCCTGACGTTATCTGGCAAACCTCTTCAGCGGCAGATAACTATCAACCCAAGTTCTCCTTAGTGCCGTTAACTACCGGCACCCTGAAAGCCGCGTTTTACGCTATGTTATTTGCCGCGCCGCTGGCGATTATGGCGGCCATTTACACCGCCTGCTTTTTGCCTGCGGGGCCACGGCGACGGATAAAGGGCTTAATAGAACTGATGGCGGCGTTTCCCACGGTAATTCTGGGGTTTATCGCCGCAGTGTGGCTGGCACCGGTTATTGAAGGGCATTTGCTGGCGCTGTTACTGTGGGTGGTCATGCTGCCACTGAGTATTCTGGCCCTAGCTGCAATATGGCCAAGGCTTCCGCTTAAGCTTAGGCAGCGCTGCAGTGATGGTTGGGAAATTGTGCTGCTAATGGTTTGGCTTGCGGTTGTTAGCGCGTTGGTGTTTGCAGTGGCAGGCCAGTTAGACAGCCGCTTATTCGACGCTGGCTTGCGGGTATATCTGGAACAGCAAGGGATGTACTATGAGCAACGTAATGCCCTGGTTATCGGCATCGCTATGGGCTTTGCAGTAGTCCCGGGTATTTTTGCTATCGCCGATGACGTGCTGTATCAGGTACCGTCACAACTTACCCGTGGTGCGCTCGCCCTGGGTGCCACGCCCTGGCAAACGGTGCTGCGGATAAGTCTGCCCCTGGCTGCCCCCGGCCTGATTGCCGCAACCCTGGTGGGTGTTGGCCGGGCTATCGGTGAAACCATGATTATTCTGATGGCAACCGGCAACAGCCCGATAACTAATTTTAATGTGTTTGAGGGGCTGCGCAGTTTAACGGCGACCCTGGCCATCGAATTACCTGAAGCAACTGTCGGCAGTAGTCATTTCAGAGTATTGTTTGTTGCCGCTCTGGTGTTATTGCTGTTTACCTTTGTTGCCAACACCACGGCTGAAGTGATCCGGCAGCGATTACGTAAAAAGTATCAGAGGTTATAACCATGCTACGAAAGTGGTTTGCTCAAGGCACCCCCTGGATCTGGTTAAATGCCGGGGCAGTTGCACTCAGCCTGTTGCTGGTGGGTGGTTTACTGGCTTTTATTGTGCTGCAAAGTATTGGCGTGTTCTGGCCAGCAGACATGGCTGGCCATATTGGTAACAAACTACTGCAGTATTTGCTGAACTGGTGGCAGTTTCTCAGTGGTACCTCCAGTGAGGGGGGAATATTTCCGGCGATTCTTGGTACCGTACTGATGGTATTGTTGATGTCAGTGCTGGTTACGCCACTGGGCGTGCTGGCCGCTGTTTATCTGCACGAATACGCTAAAGAAGGGCCCTTACTAAAAGTGATCCGGGTTGCCGTGCATAATCTGGCTGGCGTCCCTTCTATCATCTTTGGTGTATTTGGTCTGGGGTTCTTTGTATATTTTCTTGGTGGCAGCATCGATAGTCTGTTCTATCCTGATAGTCTGCCAACGCCAACTTTTGGTACCCCGGGGTTATTGTGGGTGTCATTGACCCTAGCGTTACTTACCTTGCCAGTTGTTATCGTTGCTACGGAGCAGGGGCTGGCCGGCATTCCTAAAAACTTGCGCCTGGGGTGCTTTGCGCTGGGGGCCACTAAAGCAGAAGTGATCTGGAAAATTGTATTGCCGCAGGCATCTCCGGCCATGGTTACCGCCCTGATGCTGGCGATTGCGCGTGCTGCTGGTGAAGTGGCGCCGTTAGTTTTTGTCGGCGTGGTTAAATCGGCCCCTGCGCTGCCGGTAAGCACTGAATTTCCCTATTTACAGCTACAACAAAAAATAACCAGCCTGAGTATGCATATTTACGACGCTGGCCTACAAAGCCCGGATGCTCAGCGAGCTGAACCGCTGGTGTTTGCCTCAGCGATGGTGCTTATAACACTGATATTTATGCTGAATTTATTGGCTTATCGGTTGCGTAAGCGGTTAAATATACGTTACCGCAATCGACCGGTCAGCGAGTAATAAAACTGTAACATTAGCAGGGTAAGATATGAAGGTAGAGGTTACCGCAAAACTGGAAGTGCAGGATTTATCGCTGAAATTTTCTGGTAAAACCGTGTTGCAGCAGGTTAACTTGCGTATTCCACAGCATAAGATTACTGCGTTTATTGGCCCCTCGGGCTGTGGTAAATCAAGTTTGCTGCGAAGTTTTAACCGGATGAATGAATTACTGGATGATACCCAGACCACCGGGAAAGTGTTGCTGGATGGTCAGAATATTTATCACGCGGCGGTGGAGGTGGCTGAGCTGCGGCGCAGAGTCGGCATTGTTTTTCAAAAACCTAACCCTTTTCCGCACAGTGTTTATGAAAATGTGGCCTTTGGCCTGCGTTTGCAGGGTATTAAGCAAGCAAGACAATTAGACGAGTTAGTGGAATCTGCTTTACGAAAAGCAGCGTTGTGGGACGAAGTGCGCGATCGGTTGCATGATAGCGCGGTTAATTTATCGGGTGGTCAGCAGCAGCGACTGGTTATCGCCAGAGCCATTGCGATAGAGCCGGAAGTATTGCTGCTGGATGAACCCGCGTCGGCATTAGATCCTATATCAACTTTAAAAATTGAAGAACTGATGTACGATTTAAAACAGCACTATACTCTGGTAATCGTAACGCACAACATGCAACAAGCTGCCCGGGTGTCAGATTACACCGCCTTTTTAAATATGGGCCAGCTGATAGAGTTTGATGAAACAAATAAGATGTTTACTGATCCAAGCCAGCGCGCCACCGAGGATTACATTACCGGGCGCTTTGGTTAGCGGATTCAGCAAGCAGCACATTTAACAGCAGCAAGGGTCAGGCAATGGATAAGTTAAATTTATCAAAGCATATTTCAAGTCAGTTTAACGATGAGATAGAGCAGGTTCGTAACCATGTAATGGCGATGGGCGGGTTAATTGAAAGGCAGCTGTTTGATGCATTGGCGGCCATTGCCAATAGCGACAGCGAACTGGCCCAGCAGGTCATTGCGAATGATTTAAAAGTGAATGACTGGGAATTGCAAATTGACCAGGAATGCACCCGGATTATTGCTAAACGTCAGCCGGCAGCCAGCGATTTACGGTTAATAATGGCAATTTTAAAAACTATCGCCGATTTAGAGCGGATCGGCGATGAAACGCGGCGCATTGCCAAAGTTGCCCTCGAGTCATTTAACAGCGCCCAGCAAGACCTGTTGGTTAATCTTGATAATTTGGGCCGCCATGTCGGCCAGATGCTACATGATGTGCTGGACGCTTTTGCCAGAATGGACGTTGAAGCCGCGTTAACGGTGCACAAAGAAGACAAAAAAGTCGACCGTGAATATGAATCAATCACCCGTCAGTTAATGACGTATATGATTGAAGATCCCCGGTCAATTCCAAAAATTATGAATGTGCTGTGGTCCGCCCGTTCTCTGGAGCGAATTGGTGACAGGTGTAAAAATTTGTCTGAATACATTATTTTCTTTGTAAAGGGCAAGGTGGTCAGACACAGCTCAGAAGAAATGTTAGAGAAAGAAGCCCGCAGCTAACGTTTCTCTGCCGACTCGCTTTTTTAAAACGCCTCAACCAGACTTCTGGCTGAGGCGTTTCTGTTTTATCTGCTAATATTTCATTTTTATTGCGGTTTGATTGCAGTTACAATGCGCGCCGACCTTATTCACCCTGAATATTATGAGGCCACACTATGCCAGGTAATACTTTTTTATCCGTGTTTGCTAAATCACCGATAAAACCGATTGAAGAACATATTCGCAAGGTACACGAAGCTAGTGAGCTGCTGTTACCGTTTTTTGCTGCGGTATATCAGAAAGAGTGGGTTAAAGCGGCAGAAGTACGAAAAGATATCGTTACTCTGGAAAAAGATGCCGACCAGATGAAACGGGAAATCCGGATTAACTTGCCGCGCGGGTTATTTTTGCCGGTAGATCGCACCGATATTCTGGAACTGGTGGCACAGCAGGATAAAATTGCCAATAAAACCAAAGATATCTCAGGCCGGGTGCTGGGCCGTGAGCTGGAAATACCCGCTGCTATCCAGACCGATTTTCATGCTTATATCCAGCGCTGTATTGATGCCACCGCGATGGCTTCTGAAGTCATTAACGAATTGGACGAACTGTTGGAAACCGGTTTCCGTGGTCGAGAGGTTGAACTCGTGATCAAAATGGTGGAAAAACTGGATGCGATTGAACATGACACGGATGAGATGCAGATTAAGCTGCGCAAAGCGGTTCGGATTGCCGAAGCCGATTTAAACCCGGTAGACGTGATGTTTTTATACCGGACCATCGAGTGGATTGGCGATTTAGCCGACATTGCCCAGAAAGTGGGTTCCCGCTTAGAAATTATGCTCGCCCGTTAATTAAAAAAGGTATTACTGATGGATATTATTCAATCATACGGCCTCATTCTGATTATTCTGGCTGCAGTTTTCGGTTTTCTGATGGCTTATGGTGTTGGCGCTAACGATGTTGCCAACGCGATGGGCACCTCGGTTGGATCTAAAGCACTGACCATTAAGCAAGCCATATTTATTGCAGCTATCTTTGAATTTGCCGGTGCCTATCTGGCTGGCGGCTCGGTTACCTCAACCATCCGTGGTGGCATTACTGATGCGGCATTCTTTGTCGATGCACCAGAGCTGATGGTGTACGGCATGATAGCCGCACTGCTGGCTGCCGCGACCTGGTTAATTGCCGCGTCCTATTTTGGCTGGCCGGTATCCACCACCCATTCTATTGTCGGAGCAATTATTGGTTTCGCTGCAGTTGGTGTGGGTTTTGATGCGGTGCACTGGGATAAGGTGGGCGGCATTGTCGGCAGCTGGGTAGTAACACCTATCCTGGCAGGTATTCTGGCCTATATGTTTTTCATGAGCGCGCAAAAGCTGATTTTCGATACGGATCACCCTATCGCAAACGCTAAAAAATATGTGCCGTTTTATATGGCATTTGCTGCCTTTATTATGGCGCTGGTGACGGTACAAAAAGGTTTAAAGCATATTGGTCTGGATATCAGCACTGCCAATGGTTACTTAATGGCACTGGTGCTGGGTATCATTGTTGGTCTGGTGGGTAAAGTGGCGATCAGCCGGATAAAAATTGACCCGGCTGCCGATAAAAAAATGCAGTTTAATAATGTTGAGCGTATTTTCAGCGTGTTAATGATCACGACCGCCTGCTGTATGGCATTTGCCCATGGTTCAAACGATGTGGCCAATGCCATAGGGCCGCTGGCTGCAGTAGTTAGTGTAGTTAGCTCTGGTGGCGAGATTGCCAGCAAGGCCGCCCTGGCTTGGTGGATATTGCCACTGGGTGGTATTGGTATTGTTATTGGTCTGGCAACGCTAGGTGCCCGGGTCATTAAAACGGTAGGTACCGCCATTACCCATTTAACCCCAAGCCGTGGTTTTGCCGCTGAACTGTCAGCTGCGTCTACTGTGGTAATTGCCT
>NZ_JBFJPY010000094.1:0-12393 GCF_041616895.1 Arsukibacterium sp. | reverse complement strand
TGGGTAACACGGCATTACTGCGTCCTACCCTGATGATTAATATTCTGGGAGAAGACACTACCCCAGCCGCTATTCTCGGCTTAGCTGGGTTGCATTTGCACTGGTACGGTAAAACCAAAAGGCCGGGCAGAAAAATGGGCCATATTAACTTATCAGCCGACTCTCTGGCTGAACTTAAGGCTCACTTTGCAAAACTGATTGATTTGTTACCGGCTGCGGCGTTCCCAGAGCTGGAGCAAATGCTAAACCAAATTACTGAATAAGCTGTTAGCCAGCCTTACTGGCTGGCTGCTTTTTTTCACACCCTTTTTTAGCACAATAAAGTTCTGACTTTTTCTGTAGCAACAATGGGTAGCGGCAATAGTGGCATGGGCCTGCCTGTGGTTTATCATTCAACAGAAAACGGCAATCCGGATAGCGATTGCAGCCATAAAAATGTTTGCCAAATTTATTGATCCGTTCAGTTAACTGACCCTTTTTACACTTAGGGCAGCCAATTTCTATACTGTCTTTGTTTTCTTCATGCTGATCGACCACAAAATCACATTCAGGATACGCGGTACAGCCAATAAACATACCATAACGACCGTTCTTTACCGCAAGTATTGCACCACACTGCGGGCACGCTTCAGTGGGCAGCACTTTAACAATGGCGTGGTCGTGCTGTTGTAAGGGTTTAATATAATGGCAATCCGGATAAGCACTGCAGCCCAGAAAGGGGCCATTTTTTGACGATTTTATCTGTAGCGTGTTCTGGCAAAGTGGACAAAGCTGCTGCTGGTGCGGCAGCTTAAATAACGGAGTGTCATCAGTCATATTATTAAAAGCTGCTTAATGCAGGGGCCCATCGGGTTCATCAAAAATTAAATCTTCCATTTGAGCGTAAGCGGTTTCCCGCCCTGGCACATTAAACAGCACCATCAGCACTACCCATTTTAAGTCTTCCAGACTTAGCGCAGTACTGTCGAGATCCATCGCCCGGTCAATCACCATCTCACGGGTGTTCGCATCCAGAACGTTAATTTGTTCCAGAAATAACAGAAATCCCTGATCGGTCACGTCCAGTTTACGCTGCTCTTCGAGGGTATAGATACGAACAGCGGTAGAATTACCTTTAGTTAAATAGGGCTTAACATGGCTTTCCTGCAACGCCGATAAGCTATCCAGCCATTTTAAGGCTTTAAAAATGTCGTCATCATGAAAGCCTGCACGGCTGAGCTCTTTGGTCAGATCCGCGTGGTTTACATAAATATCAGATTCATTATGAATATAGTTTTCAAACAGATAAACGAGGATATCAAACATAATCAGGCACTCCTCACTCTAATGTAACCACCGGGTACTGCTGCTACCTCACCCGCTATTTCCAGCTGCAGTAAGGTTATGGATACGTCTGTCACTGACATGTTAGACCGCTTTGCAATAGTATCTATTGCAGTAGCGTCATCTCCTACGTTAGCCAACAACTGCTGCGCAAACAAGTCCGGCGCAGACTTTTTTTCATCTGAGGCTAAAGTACTTAAGCCATTCTGGGCAAAAAACTGCCACTCTTCCAGGATATCGGCCACACAGGTAACAAGTTTAGCGCCTTGTTGAATTAACCAGTGACATCCAGCTGACTGCCTGCTGTAAACCGAACCCGGTACCGCAAAAACATCCCGACTGTATTCTGCCGCCAGATTGGCACTGATCAGCGAACCACTCTTCAGGGCCGCTTCAACCACTATGGTAGCAGAGCTCATGCCGACAACGATGCGATTACGCTGCGGAAAAAACTCAGCCCGGGGCTGGATATCAGGGAAAAGCTCACTGATTAATGCACCACTGTCGACTATCTGTTCGGCCAGTGCTTTATTGCTGGCCGGATAAATTTGCTGCAAACCATGCCCTAATACTGCAATAGTAAAACCACCGCCCTGTAATGCCCCTTTATGGCTTTCACTATCGATACCCCGAGCCATTCCACTGGTGATCATGTAGCCTTGCTGCACCAGTTCAGCGGCAAAGTTCTGCGCAACCTTACGGCCGGTTGGCGTTGGCTGGCGGGTACCGACCATGGCCAGTTGCTGGCGCGGCAATAACTCAGCCTGGCCTTTTACAAACAGCAGCAACGGCGGGTGTTTAATGTGTTTTAACAGTGGCGGATAACGGGGGTCATGGAAAGTGACTGCATGATGCGATGCAGATTGCGCCAGCCATTCCAGCGCTAAATCGGCCCGGCGTTGACCGTGCACCGTTAGTAACTCGGCCTGACGGGCGGTCAGACCAATGTTACGCAGGGTACTCATCGGCAATCTGACCAGGTCGGTCAGAGAAATTTGCTCGCTTAGACGTTGGAACTTCAGGCCATCCAGGCCATGCACAGAGGCTAAAGCGAGCCAGTTGCGAAGATCATCCACGGCAAACTGGCTCCATCAGGTTAATTACAGGTTAGCGATGGTATCTCCAACCCGGATTGGACGGCGGGTGCTGGTAACAATGGCGAAACTGACCCGCTCTGCTACTTTAAACACCATTAACTCGCCTACTTTTTCCCTTGGCATGCTAATGCTGTTTTCACCAAAGTTGCGGAACATTTTCTGTAGTTTATTGGCATCTTCCACGTAAACAGGGCCGTTTTTGCCATCGATTACTGCCGGGGACTGGCGGTATATCCCTAACATCTGGCCTGCTTGCATATCATTGATCAAGCCGCGGTTTAGCACCACGATATCCATTTTGGAGAACTCACGCAGTTGCGAGGTTGTATCAATAATGGTGCCGTTAACATCGAAGTCGGGTTTGCTAATCAGGAAAAAAGCCGGCAGCGACTGTCCTTCAAGCGCCGGCATTACCCGGTCACCCTGTTTTATTTCACGTTTAACACTCAGCACCCGCATAGAAGCAGCCTCAAGCGGGCTATCCTCCGTGGCTTCACGGCCTGGGCGGAACGCACGGGCGGTTGCTATTAAACTGGTTTCATAGCCCAGCACCGTACCAGATTCAGGGTCGATATATGGCTTCCCTTTGCGATATACGCCGTATGACGTACCTGGTTGCAGCATACCCTTAACATAAACGGTATGGGTTTCTGCTGCCATTTTAGTAGCCGTATTGGTACCCAGGATATAGGGCATTGCAGCTATTTGCTCTTCACTTAACGCTTGCTCGTACGTCAGAAACGGACGAATCATACTCAGCGGTAATGTGGTGATAGCGCCGTCGCCCTTCATGGTTTTACGCGTCTCTGGTGATAAACGCTTAACATTATCGTTTACCCCAAGGCGCGGCCTGCCCATACTGTCATACGTCAGGGTTAGCGTGTCGCCCGGATAGATTAGATGCGGGTTATCAACCTGAGGGTTCATTTGCCATAATTGCGGCCACAACCAAGGCTCATTCAGGTACAATGCGGAAATGTCCCACAGAGTGTCACCTTTCTTGACGACATAGGAAGCGGGAGCATCCTCACGGATTTGCAGCACATCTGCTTGCAGGCTGAAAGACAACCAACAAAACAGCGCGATGACAGATATTGCAATTTTTTTCAGCATGCCTGCTTCCTTGAACTGATTCTTGTTTTAATTATTGCACACTATGCTGTTAATACAGCGGATTAATGGCTAAAATTAAAACATACCACAACCATTGAAATAAAGCATAATTTTGTAGGTGTTATGGCAGTTTTAAAAGTTTTACATTTCCCGGACGATCGTTTGCGCACTGTTGCTAAACCAGTAGCCTCGGTTACACCGGAAATCAAGCAGTTAGTCAATGATATGCTGGATACCATGTACGATGAAAATGGTATTGGTCTGGCGGCTACGCAGGTCGATGTCCATTTACGGGTGGTCGTCATTGATTTATCGGAGCAGCGCGATGAACCGCTGGTGCTGATTAATCCGGAGATTATCGCACGTGATGGCACAACCAGTTACGAGGAAGGCTGTTTGTCTGTGCCGCAAAACTATGCCTCAGTTGAGCGCGCTGAAACGGTAACGGTAAAAGCACTTGATCGAAATGGTGAGCCTTTTGAGCTGGCGGCCGACGGTTTGCTGGCCATTTGTCTGCAACATGAGCTGGACCATTTGGTAGGCAAGTTGTTTGTTGACTATCTGTCGCCGTTAAAGCGTGATCGAATTCGTAAAAAACTGGAAAAAGAAGCCAAAATGGCCCAGCGCCACGCGCTGTAATACAGGACAGAACGTGACTCAGCCTTTACGTATTATATTTGCCGGCACGCCAGACTTCGCTGCCCGCCATTTGCAGGCACTGATTAACAGTGACCATCAGGTTGTAGCAGTATACAGCCAACCTGATCGCCCATCTGGACGCGGCCAGAAGCTACAACCCAGTGCAGTAAAGCAACTGGCTCTGCAACATCAGCTACCCGTTTATCAACCAAAGTCGTTAAAAAAACCGGCAGCACAGGCTGAACTTGCAGCATTAAATGCCGATGTGATGATTGTTGTCGCCTACGGACTTATTTTACCGCTAGCCGTACTGCAAAGTCCCACGTTAGGTTGTATTAATGTCCATGGCTCGCTGTTACCCCGCTGGCGCGGCGCGGCGCCAATTCAACGTGCTATCTGGGCTGGCGATCAACAAACCGGTATTACCATCATGCAAATGGATGAAGGACTGGATACCGGTGCCATGCTAAGCAAAGTCACTTGCCCGATAACGTCATCTGATACCAGTGCTAGCTTGTATAACACCTTAGCTGAGCTTGGCCCCGCGGCATTGCTTGATGCATTGGCACAATTACCGGCATTGCAGCAAAGCGCTGAAGCGCAGAATGACCAACACGCCTGTTATGCCCAAAAGCTGCAAAAAGAAGAGGGTCTGCTCGATTTTACTAAAAGTGCAAAAGCACTCAGTCGGGAGATCCGGGCGTTTAACCCCTGGCCTGCCAGCTATTTGCAACTGCCACAGGGCACGGTAAAAGTGTGGCAGGCTGACTGGCTGGATATAACACCTCAGGCGAAGGCCGGACAGGTTATAAGCGCGGCGAAAAAAGGCATTGAAATAGCCTGCTCAGATGGTGTGTTAGTGCTTACCAACTTGCAACCGCCGGGTAAAAAGCCAATGGCAGTATCCGATTTCTTAAATGGCCGGGCCGACTGGTTTAAGGTTGGCAGTAATGTGCAAGCACCTGCATTATTGGCCAGCGCTAGGTTGACGAAAGCATGAGCCGGGATTGCCGGGCCCTTGCAGCTCAGTGCTGCTACCAGGTGATAGATCAGGGCCGCTCGCTATCAGACGTGCTGCCCAAAGCGCAGCAGCACATTACCAACCCGCTGGATAAAGCGCTATTGCAGGAAATTTGTTTTGGGGTAATGCGAACATTGCCACAATTAGAGCAAGTTTGCGCACAGCTGATGCAAAAGCCATTGGTTAAAAACTACCGGGTATTGCAGTTTCTGATCTACGTCGGCATTTATCAGCTGCACTTTATGCGAGTGCCCGACCATGCTGCGATTAACGCAACGGTAGAAGCCGCTCGTGAATTAAAAGGCCAGTCCCTGACCAAGTTAATTAATGGCGTGCTGCGCAATGTGCAACGCCAACCGCAATTATTTGATTTCAGTCAGGCAAGTGACGCGGTAAAGTTTAACCACCCTGGCTGGTTAATCAGTAGCTTACAACATGCTTATCCTGATCATTGGCAACACATTCTCGAAGCCAGTCAGCACAAAGCGCCGCTCTGGTTGCGAGTTAATATTCAGCGGGTAAGCCCTGAGCAATTTTGTCATGCCCTGACCGAAGAAGATATTGGTTACAGTCAGCCAATAGCAGCCTTACCCAGTGCAGTATTGCTGGATACCGCTTGTGATGTAACGGAATTACCCGGATATCATCAGGGCTGGTTTTCAGTGCAAGATGCGGCGGCTCAGTATGCTGCTGGCTTATTGGCACCAGCAGATGGCGAGCGTATTCTCGATGCCTGTTGTGCGCCTGGCGGCAAAACCTGCCACCTGCTGGAACTTGCTCCGAACGCCAGACTGACCGCATTAGATAAAGATCCTGGCCGCTTAGTGCGAGTGCAGGAGAACCTGCAAAGGCTGGGGTTAACGGCAACGGTATTGGCAGCTGATGCGGCAAATCCAGCCAGCTGGTGGGATGGCCAGGTATTCGACAAAATCTTACTGGATGTACCCTGCTCCGCTACCGGGGTTATTCGTCGCCACCCCGATATTCGCTGGCTACGGAAAAAAAGCGACATTGCCCCTTTGGCAGAACTACAACAACATATTTTACAACAATGCTGGCCATTGCTGGCACCAGGCGGCATGTTGCTCTACGCTACCTGCAGTATATTGCCAGTTGAAAACCAGCAGCAGATCAGCCAGTTTCTTAGTGAGAATACTGATGCCCTTTTACACCCTGTCACCCATGAAGCTGGCCTGCTAAAAACCGATGTCAGCATTCAGCCTGGCTGGCAATTATTCCCCGGCCAGCTCAACCGCGATGGCTTTTATTATGCGCTGCTGCAAAAGGCGCCACAGGATAACGACGCAGCATGAAAATTATTATTTTAGGCTCAGGCCAGGTAGGCGCCACCTTAGCTGAAAACCTGGTGGGTGAGCAAAACGACATCACGCTGGTTGATACCAACCTCGATAAACTGCGCAATCTGCAGGACAGATTCGATCTGCAGGTGGTGCATGGCCATGGCTCGCATCCCGACATTCTGAAAAAAGCCGGCGCGGAAGATGCTGACATGATTGTAGCGGTAACCAACAGCGATGAAGTTAATATTGTCGCCTGTCAGGTTGCTTACAGTATTTTTAATACCCCGCTGAAAATAGCCCGTATTCGCACCAATCAATATTTAAAATATCGCGATGAGCTGTTTCATAAAGACGACATGCCAGTAGACCACTTTATTGCGCCAGAAGCGCTGGTAACCAATTATATTCGACGCTTAATTGATTACCCTGGCGCCTTACAGGTGGTTGAGTTTGCCGAGGGCAAGGTGAGTCTGGTAGCCGTTAAAGCTTACTACGGCGGTCTGCTGGTTGGCCATGCGTTGTCCGCATTAAAAGAACACATGCCGAATATTGAAACCCGGGTGGCCGCCATTTACCGTCGGGGCAACGCGATTAAGCCATTAGGCACCACCATCATTGAAGCTGATGACGAAGTGTTTTTCGTTGCCGCCACCAAACACATCCGGGCGGTAATGAGCGAGCTGCAAAAACTAGAGCGCAGTTACCGCCGGATCATGATTGCAGGCGGTGGCAACGTCGGCTTTGGTCTGGCCAGGGCACTTGAGAAAACTCACAGTGTAAAATTGATTGAGCGCAGCAAAGAGCGGGCAGAGTTTCTGGCCTCCAGTCTCGACTCTACTCTGGTCTATGTGGGTGATATTTCTGATCCGGAGTTACTGGAAGAAGAAAGCGTTGAACAAATTGATGTGTTTATCGCCGTTACCAACGACGATGAAGCCAATATTATGTCTGCCATGCTGGCAAAAAGAATGGGCGCCCAGAAAACCATGGTGCTGATCAAACGCGGAGCCTATGTTGATTTGTTGCAAGGTGGCGAAATTGATATTGCCATCTCACCACAGCAAGCAACCATTTCCGCGTTGCTAACCCACATTCGCCGTGGCGACATTGTTAACGTTTACTCATTGCGCCGAGGTGCAGCAGAAGCCATTGAAGCCGTGGTAAGGGGTGATAGCAGCACCAGTAAGGTTGCGGGTAAAACCATTGGCAATTTAAAGTTGCCACCAGGTACCACCATCGGCGCTATCGTACGTGGCGATGAAGTGCTGATTGCTCATGACACAACCGTTATTGAAACCGATGATCACGTTATTCTGTTTATGGTAAACAAAAAGCATATTGTCGAAGTGGAAAAGCTGTTTCAGGTCAGCGCAATTTTTATCTGATATATTTTTATTTGATAGTTGATAGGACAATTAAGCAGCACATACTTCCCCGGCTTAATTGGTCACTAAATAACAGCTTAATCGCGCCAGAATGCCGGGGTAAACAGCACCAGTAAGGTAAAAATTTCCAAACGGCCAAACACCATCGCGACAATCAGTATCCACTTGCTGGCATCGGGAATAGCGCCAAAATTCGCCGCGACTTCACCCAAGCCCGGGCCAAGGTTATTCAGACAGGCGGCAGTGGCCGTAAACGCGCTGATGTTATCCATACCAGTTAATATCAACGACAACATAATGACCACAAAGACCACAGCATACGCTGCAAAAAAGCCCCATACCGCCTCAACAATCCGGTCTTCGACCGGTCGGCGACCCAGTTTTATGGCATAAACCGCCCTGGGGTGGACCAACCGATTAAGCTCACGCCGCCCTTGTAAAAACAGCAACAACACCCGAACCACTTTCATGCCGCCGCCGGTAGAGCCGGCACAGCCACCAATAAAGCTGGAGAAAATTAATAAAATAGGTAAAAACAGTGGCCAGGTCGAAAAACCATCAGTGGTAAAGCCGGCCGTGGTAGAGATTGATACTGCCTGAAACGCGGCGTGGTTAAGGGCCTCGCCGCCGGTGGCGTAAACATTGGTATTTAATAACACCAGAAAACATATCAACACCAGGCTGGCCTGAATGCCTAAAAACACTTTGAATTCTGGATCCCGGAAATAGGTTGAGACACTTTTACCGCGAATTGCCGCAAAATGCAGCGGGAAATTAACCGCACTAATCAGCAAAAACACTACGCAGATCATATTAATAGTGGCGCTATTAAAGTAGCCCATACTGGCGTCGTATGTCGAAAAACCGCCAATAGCTACCGTAGAAAAGGCATGACAAATCGCATCAAACACCGACATCCCTGCCAGATGAAAGGCCAGCGCGCAGGCAATAGTTATTGCCAGATAGATGTACCACAAATGCTTGGCGGTATCGGCAATACGTGGCGTCATTTTATTATCTTTCACCGGGCCTGGCGTTTCTGCCCGGTACAACTGCATGCCACCAACACCTAACAGCGGCAAAATGGCTACGGCCAGGACAATGATCCCCATGCCACCCAGCCATTGCAGCTGCTGGCGATAATATAATATAGCCTTAGGTAAGGTCTCGATCCCGGTCAGCACCGTGGCACCGGTGGTGGTCAGGCCCGAAAATGCCTCAAAAAAAGCATCGGCAAAACCTAGCTCAGGGTTGCTGGCAAACAATAACGGAATAGCACCGACCGCGCCCAGTACTGTCCAGAATAACACCACGATTAAAAAGCCGTCTCTGACTTTAAGCTCTGACCGTTTGCCCCGATTGGGATACCAAATAGCGAACCCCATGGCCAGACACAGTAAAAACGATAAAATAAAAGGGACGCCAGCGCCGTCTTTATAAAAGTATGCGACCAGTGCCGGTGGGATCATGGTGATGCTGAAAATGGCGATCAGCAGCCCCAGGATCCGAATAATAGAGCGATATTGCATAGCGTCCCTTAACGCCTTGTCAGGCGAGCTGCAAATCCCGGGTCATATTTTCATTCCGGTCACGATGAACAATAATATCATCCTCAATCCGGATCCCCCCGAACTGGCGGAATTCGGCAATTTTAGCCCAGTTAATGCTCGCTGCTGCATCAGTCTGCTTTAAATCTGCCAGTAAGCTGTCAATAAAGTATAAGCCCGGTTCAATGGTGAACACCATGTCGGGCTCAATCAGCCGGGTACAGCGTAAAAACGGATGGCTATCTGGCGGGGCAATGTGAGTTCCGCGCTCGTCCAGCATAAAGCCGCCAACATCATGCACCTGCAACCCTAAATGATGGCCCAGGCCATGAGGGAAGAAGGTACGGCTGATTTCCCGCTCTACTATTGCCGCAGGCTCAAGCCGGACAAAATCGAAGTCATGCAAAATTTGGGCAATACCCTGATGGCATTGTAAGTGTAAGTCTGTGTAGTTAATCCCGGGTTTTAAACCATCTACCAGAGTTAGTTCCAGTTGATTGACTGCCGTAATTAAATCGCCGAACTCATCATTCTGTTTAAAGCTGTAAGTGCGGGTAATGTCTGCAGCGTAGCCATTGAACTCCGCGCCGGCATCAATCAAAAACGAGTGATGCGCTGCCGGTTTTTTCCGCTCTAACGCAGTGTAATGAAGAATAGCCGCGTTCTGATTTAAACCAACAATATTGCCATAAGGCACTTCATTTTCGGTTTGACCTACTGCGGCCAGATACGCCATTTGAATATCAAACTCACTACCACCGGCATAAAATGCCGCTTTTGCCGCTCGATGCCCTGCTACCGCCAGTTGATTAGCCTTGCGCAGACATGCCAGTTCATAACCTGTTTTATAGGCCCGGTAAAAGTGTAAATAACTGAGTACCGGCTCTGGGTTAATTTCAGTAAACCCCAGCGCCCGGGCGACTTCCAGATATTCACCAACATAGGCTAGCCGCGCTTTATCGTAAGGCAACAACGTTTCTACTTTATTGGCTTTATCCAACAGCTGAATATCAAAATGCTCAGCCCAGAAATCGGCGGGCTCATCAGGTACTTTGTGCCAGAAGTCCTTTGGCCGGTAAAAAATCAGTTTCGGTTTATTTACGCCATCCACTAACAACCAGCAGTGCGGATTGTCAATGACCGGTAACCAGGCTTTAAAATGCGGGTTGGCTTTAAAAGGGTAATCCATATCATCCAGAAACTTGCGCTTAGCCTGACCGGAGTGAATCACTAATCCATCCAGATTTTCGCGAGCCAGCACCTGCGATGTGCGCTGCTGAAGTTCGGCAATATGTGCCTGATATAACGCCTGATAACCTGAGTTCATATCGACCCTTTAGTGTTGATTATGCTAATGAGCGCAATAATAGCACTATTCCACTACCACCCCAATCTTCATAGCCACCAGCGGTTTAAAAACATCCTGGGCCACATTCATCCGAAGATTATAAATCTGATAATAAGCCATTACTGCTTTGACATATTCGCGGGTTTCCCGGTAAGGAATGGTTTCAACCCAGACATCGGCCGGCAGTGCATAGTCCCGCGGGATCCACTGCCTTACCCGGCTATAGCCGGCGTTGTAAGAAGCAGTTGCCTTTAACAGGTTGCCATCGTTGCGCTGTTTTAAATAATTAAGATAATCAGTACCATAATCAATATTGGTGACTGCGTTATACAGCTGGCGAATTTGCACCTGCTTCTTAGCAATTTCATTAGCGGTCCCTGGCATTATCTGCATCAGACCACGGGCACCTGCCGGTGAGTAAGCATCGGCCATAAAAGAGCTTTCCCGGCGGGCTATTGCCATACTCCAGCCAGAATCGATTTTAAATTTATCCGCAGACAGCTGCATTTCCTGCTGATAAGCCAACGGAAAACGCAGTTCCACGTCATCCCAATAACCGACATCTGCCAGTGAAAATATCGCCCTTTCATACCATTGCAGCTGACTTGCCAGCTTGGCTGAGGTCAGTTTTTGCTGCTCGTCAGAGGTATCTTGTAAGTGATTCCATTCCCTACGGGCTTCGGTTAATCGGCCCATCGCCAGGAACTGCTGAGCACGCTGCACCGCCGGGTGCTGTTGCAACAAGGCAATTTCTTCATCGCTAACCTTTACCGGATTGTGAGCCAAACTGGGTGGCAGGCCAATTCTGGCAGCGGCCATAAAGCCGTAATAATGGCGCTCGCCGGCGATAGCGGTAAATTCGGCATTGGCCAGTTCAGCGTTACCTTGCTCTTCCAATGCCCTGGCCCGCCAGTAACGCCAATTAATATCGCCTTGCAGTTCAGCAGGTAGCTGCTCTATTACCTTTTGCACTTTTGGCCAGTCCAGTTCGCGCAAGGCATGGGCAACCTGCCACTGGGCCAGGTTGGTATCAAATAATTCAGCAGGTAAGGTCGTCAGCCAGCTGTCGGCACGACTATCGCCTTTACTGGCCAGAGCAATCGCAAACTGGCGCTGTACATCTAAGCGTTGCGCTTTGGAAAAATAAGGATCATTAACATGACGTTGCCAGGTCGCCAGTGCCTGATCAGGCGAGCGCCAGACCAGACGCTTTAAGCCATAGGCCAGTACATCACGCTCGATAATATGTTTACCGGGAAAAAACGTTGCCCGGGCAATCACAGCTGGGTTACGTCGGGTTTGCTGCCATAAATCCGCCAGATATTGCTCGCTGGCCGGAAGCAACGTTTTTAAGTACGGTATAAGCTGAGTCTGACCGCCCTCTGCCGCTAACTGCAGGCGGCGATGCACGGTTTCACTTTGCAGTGGTTTACTGTTGCGCCAGGCAGTAAATAACGGGTCGCAGGCTTTTGGCTGCGATTTACCCTCAGTCCACAGCTGCTCAGTTTGTTGCCAGATGTCAGATTCTGGCAAGGCCTTGGTTTGCAGTTGAAAGCGCAATGCCAGGCATTGCAGCTCGGCATCAGTCGAGCCGGGGAAATTGGCCAGAAACCGCTCAG
>NZ_JBFJPY010000093.1:0-12424 GCF_041616895.1 Arsukibacterium sp. | reverse complement strand
GCTCAGGCCCTGCTGACTCTGCGGTGTTTATTGGTACCGTCCAGGCCGCGGGAGCTTCATTAATACTATTGCGTTTATACTGCGATGTATTATCAAGCAAAAACTGACAAATATGCAGCAGTTCTTCCTGGTTAAACGTTGGCCGGGTATCGGATATCTTGCCAACAACGTTATAGAACTTTTTAAAGTTCATCTTTTTGTCCAGCGCATCAGTAACAAATTCCGATTTCACTAGTTTATCGGCAATATCCTTAGGCGCTTTAGAACGGTCGATAATGGCATCACTTGAGATAGCGCAAAAAACATCGTAACAGCGCATGCCAAGTCCCTGCTGCAAACCCAGGAACTTACCTATTACCTTTTCAGTGTTGGCGCATAGGTACTCTTTTAACAGTTTAAGCTGCAGCTCAGCCTGCTTAATAGGCGATGGTATACCACTCCACTGTCCTTTATAACTGCGGGTCCATTCACTGTGCTCATTCACCACTACCTCACCGCGAATGCTTTTCGACTCCACCACGATAAAACCATAGGTATATGCAATAAGGTGGTCTATCTGCGCACTTTCGCCATCGTGCTCAATACGTAAATCGTTAAGCACCATGACGTTTTCGCTGTTCTTATAGGCTCGGCGCAGGTAAAACGCGACGTCATGCTCCTGCTTAATGCCAGCATCAAGTTTGATAGATGCCGAGCTGGTTTGGGTTTTGTCTTTCAAAATCATATTGTAAGGCTTAACCTGAGAATTACAGATTTGCTCATAGCAAAAATAAATGAAAAGCCAGCGGTCAAAAACTGACGGCTGGCTTTACTACCCACCCTATCCCGTAATCACTTGTTATGATTCGGCTAATCGGCATTACCTTTGGCCTAGCTGCTTTCACGGCAATAACAATGTGCACCTTAAAAGTTTGAATTGCACCGTGAGAGCTAACTGGCTGTACACGGGGCTTTTTCTACAAATTTCTTAGAAACTCCAAACTGAAGTGGCAAACCACTAGTTTTTGGCGTCGAGGTGCCAATTCCCTATTAGGGGTTTCCTAAAATTACCAGACCGCTGGATATTCAACAATCCCATTTATAGAAAATCCATGATGAAGCAACGCTTGTCTTGTAATAAAAGGTAATGTGTTTGCGTCACTGGGATACTCTGATAGTAAGGATTCAGCGTACTTGTCTATTATTTTGAGCAGCTCAGCCAACTCATATTGTTCAGATATGTCGGAACCCCAAATCGCATCCTCAACGGTCGATTCCAACTCGGAACTGGAATTAAGGAAGGTTAGTCGGCTCTGAATTACCACCCTAAACTTGTTGTCTCCTTGATGATGAATCACCAGTTTCATCATCGGCACTTTTTTTACAATTTGATGCTTAACCCTTCGTGCATCATAAAAGGCTTGACTCAAAATCACTTTACCTTCGACTTTGAAGTAAGACTTTTGCTGAGTCTCTGGGTCAATGTTCCAATATACTCGAAATGAATTACGTCGTAGCTTGTGACCATAAACTTCTAATAGAGGTTGAAGCTGTTGCTCTGTAGCAAGTGTTTCGCCTTTGCTCCATTTGCTTACGATTGATTGATGAGTTCTGCACTTGTTTGCGATTTCTGTTTGTGACCAGCCATCATTCAGAGCCAACCGAACAAGTTGTTTGGTTTGTTTAAATTTTCGTTTTTCCTTCTTCGGTGATCTTGCTTCCATATACTTCCTCTAATTGCAGCAGGTACCCAGTACCTGCTGCCAGAAAACAGCTATTTTTGATTAGGGTTTCTGATTTGGGTTTAGCTGCTTACCCCGATTGCCATGAACCTTAGCATTTTCAGGGTTTGTTCCTGAAGTGCCTTTGTTTGGGTTGTTTTGGTTCGCCTTGTGGTTCTTTTGCTGATTAGACATTATCACTCTCCTCGTTTTGTGATTGCCTAATGAATATTAACCAACACTCCAAAATGCGAAATTGATACTTTAATCATAAAAGCTGATATTCGATAATAATTTTTAGGGAGAGATGCGTATTCTATCTTTGAACTCATATAGACCTTCAGCTACCCGTTTAATTGATAACGTTGACAATCGCTAATCCGGGTTAGATTGTGAACTTATAAACTCAATTGGTGCCTGGTAATACACGCCACCAATAGAAAATGCAGAAACTTCATTACCGAACTGGCTCTTTGAGTATGTTGGCGAAGCTGGGTCTGACCATTTGAGTCAGTGTATTCTTCCTCGGTAATTTCCACGAAGTAAAACCACACCACGCCGCGATCGAGTTGCTTGGTCCAGTATCCTGGCTTTTCCACCGCCTCGAAGGTGTCAATTTCAGGTGTTATATCATACATAGCTAATGTCATAATCCAGCGTTCAAACAAGTTGTCGCTACCATCGGCAATGCCATCGATTTCCGGGTCATGAATTGTAACCTTCGGTTTGATATTCTCAGGCAGGATTGCCCGGCATAGTTGTAAAAACGTGCCAAGGCGTGCCGGGTCTTTAAATTGAATTGTCCAATCCTGCAGGATCAGTAAACCTTTTAATGCCTCAAGCGCATCTACAATTTTTGTGTCACTCCATTGTTGTTCATCGATTAAAACCTGGGCATTGGTCTGGAGTTCTTCAAAAATCAGCCTGGTATTGGACACCTTCTTCCCTGCCTGCAGTTGCCCTTTTGATCTGGCAATTTCAGGTATTAATCTTAGTCGTTTACTTCTTTCAGGATACTGCTGCCTTACCTCCCCGCACACTGTCCATAATGTGTTCAGCCAGGCACCCTCGATATCAACGACGACGCCGTCATCCTCTACTCTGGTCACTTCATCGGGCTGGATTTTACCTAACATGCGTAAGCCGTGCTCTAGCTGGCTTAGGCACGGCAATATTATGCTCTGCTTTAACTGCAGGTGTTGCACGCTTAGTGTTTTGCATTCTGCAAGCCAGGGTGCAGGCAAAATGTCCAGGGTGTACTCGTCAGATAGTGTACTGTAGCTAATAGCGCTAGCAGGGAATTGCTGTAGCAGCTTTGAATCCAGCTTTGCCCTGCTAACCAACTGACTCAACGCTTTCTGTTTAAGGCATAACTTTGAGGAAATAAGTAAATAACAATATAAGTCTCTCAGGTGCAGATAAGAGTCAAACGTAATTATTGGGTCACTATGTCCCACCAGGGCGCACAAGGCGTAAACTGCCTTTCGGCTAACAGCAGGCAGACCAAGCTGTTTACGAACCAACGAGCATGCCTCATCTGCGAAATAATCATGCTTAAGACAATGCACGTTTTCAGCGCGTACCCCCTTTAATCTTGGTTGCAGTACCAACCGATAATACTGCCAGCACACAAACGAATGCCGTAAACTGTGGAATTTAAACCCTTTATCGCACAGATACGTGCGCAGCAACTGGCTAATAACAGTAAGATGCTGTTCTGCTGTTATATCAAACAAGCAATCAGTTTTAGAAATGCCGGCAGCTCTCGCCAGTTGCAGTTTTTGCACCAGTAATGCCAACCATTTTTTTGGCCAGAAAACATTTAGATTAATAGTGCGCGTACCTGCTGGGCTCTTAATTGTCCGGGCTTTGGTAGGCACAATTTTTACAGAGACTTCGATACCATTAGCCGTTGGCAGCAGCTCAAAATCGCTAACTCTGATGAGTTTAGCCTCACTTCGCCTGGCGCCGCTGTAAAACCCTAAACACAACAACAAAATGGCATCGGTATACTGCTCACCGGCGTCGTTGATAAACTCTAGCAATTCCTCCATTTGCGGCACGCTGACAATATTTGCGTGTACCTTGCCCGATTCCGCGCGGATGTCGAGATTTGCCGCCATAAAATCGGTGACTAAATCCAGCTGTTGAATATAGTCTGCCAGGTAGTAAAGACAGCCGCGCTTGGTTGGGGCCATTAATTTCGCGACACTGTTCAATTTGTCGGTTAGCGTCTCCTCATCCATTTTCAGCAGATCAAGATCGGCAAAGGTTGTGATAAAAGCTTTCAAGGGGGCTGAAACATAGTCACGGATAGTACGAAATGCCAGCAAGCTTTTACGACTTCCGCCGTTTTTTAGCAGGTTAATTAAATAATTACCAAACAGCAAAACATAAAAGTTCTGGCTAAACCCAGGCTTTTCTAAAGTTTTAACTATTCGGGTTATCGCTGCTTGGTGTGGTTTTTTCTTGTTTTGTGAAAGCGCCAACGCATCCTGTAAATCAGGTTTGTCCGATGGCTCAGCCTGCATTTTAACCTTAGCAATCAGCTGTTGAATCAATTTGACTGTAGGCTTAACCTGCTGATATTCAGAACCATGCCTGATTTTATGCTCCTGTAGGGCCTTTTGAGTTTTCTCAATGGTTGGATCAACCTTGGCAGACAGCTCAGTTTCGCGCCAATTCTGGCATTTATTCAGAGTCGTTCTAATGAAAATGTCAGTTGGCAACAACGCACTTTTAAAACGTTGCAGCAAAAATTTTGCTTCTACCGGGCTGTAATGGCTGGTCCAGTAAATGTAACGATAGTTACTCAGTTGAGTAACCGAAATACGAAACGTTTCCTGTTTGGTGATAGCTCGCAGATATTTTTGAATATAACTAACCGTCATTTTTGAGCTGCGTGATGCTCGTTCAAGAATATAATCAATATTGTCATAGCGTTTAACCAGCTGTATTAACAGCGCAGTATATAGCTGAATAACGAACCGCTTTTGCCCTGTACTATCCTCCGGGTCCGTCAGATAAATAACACTACCAGCGTAATGCAGTTGATAATTGCGCAGCACCAGTGCTGCTGATGCCAAATCGGGTATCCCTTCAAATAAAAACAGCAACGCCGCCAGACGCCCCACTTCATGCTGGACACTTTTGAGTTTTTCCGGGTACTCCAGGTCGGCTTTAATCGTATTATATAACGTCATGGCGGCCCGGGTATGAACCAGCATGGTCGGGGTCAGAGCCGGGGTATCCCGGTTTAAAGTAATCAGCTGCGGTATTTTTGCCGCTTTCATATGGAAAGTTTTCACCGCATAACGCAAAATCGCTTCTAATATCTGACGTTGCCGGCCCTGCTCTGTTACCTCATCAGAGAAACCTTTAATCACTCTTTTTAAATTATTGCTTTCAAATGCTGTTTTCTCAGTATCGTCCAGCATCACACTTTTTAGCAGCTGTGTTACCGTTGCAAATGCATGCCTATATTCCGTCGCCTGCTCAACATCGGTATGTTGCAGTATTTCACTCAGCAGAGGATGCTCAGGCTGATTTAATAATGAGGTTACAACAGTGCCGACTGACATGCGTGCCACCCCTGCTCTGTCATTAACTGGTCAATTTGCGGTGCCAGTTCTGCAACACAGTCCATTATGCTTATATCCGAATACTCAAATAAGGGAGACTGGCCTTCTTGCCAGTGGCCCATTTGAAAATTCACTAATTCGGTTGGCACACCTGAGGTTAACAATGCTGTTTTCAACCAGTGCCTCCCCATATTTACCGGCAATGCCTGAAATACGCCATTACCAGTTTTTAGCCAGGTCGGTGAAACGGGCCTAGCATTAAGCGCTTCATCCAGAAAAAACAGCGGGCCAATCTGATCCCGTGCATTGCGTATGGCTTTAAACCATTTCTCAATTTGACCTTTTGTCATGCACTCAAGCTGCTGCTCCATTGCAAGTACATCGCGTACTTGCTGATACAGCTGTGGCGAAAATAAAGTAAGCAGATCTGCCAATCGAATTAGATGAGATTTTAGAAAAATTAGCTGCTGGTTTAGGGTATTTGGCACTGCAACAACCCGGCTATGGCTAAAATTGCCGTCATCTTTATCACTAATAGACAGTATTTGCAGATCTGGGACCTGTAGTGTCAGAGTGGGCAGCGGGTTATAAACCGCCCGGTAACCAGTACCAAACCCGAGCATCCATGCTGTATAGCGGGTATAGGCGTTATGGTAATGCACTATATCAGTAAGTTTTAGAGTTGAGCCTGGCTTGGCGTTGTGTAAATCAGTTTGCAATTGCATAGTAAACTGCCGGCAAAATTCGGCTGTCGGTAAGTAGCGAGAGCCAATTCTATGTTCCTCTGCTGCTATAAATGGCCCGGGTTGGAAATAGGCCGATACGGTGTCATCCCGGCTATAAGACGCAATATCCTGCCAAAGCGTATCTAACAGACGCATCCGCTGCAGATCACTCAGGTTGACGTAACTGCGACTGACCCTGCTGCTAAACAATTCCTGTTGATAACTAAAATCCAGCACTACCGGATCGACAGTATCGGCGGCCTCGGTAAAGCGGGACACAAAACTTTCAATCATGTCTATCGAAATATATGGTGCTCTTAATTTTTCCGTGGTGCGTTGCAATAGCTTATCTATACGTCGTCTCAGCTGCTGCTCTGTTTGTGAAAATAGCCGGGTTTTAGCATCTAAACCCTGTGTATTAATGTATTCGGCTAACACTACAGAGCATGGCGTTTTTACCCAGGTGTCAGAGCGATAAAAATATTCAGGTTGGCCAACCGGCGTGACCGCGCTAACCCGATGTTTAAATCGCCAATAACATTGCCCTGCTACAACGATAATGCCGTTGTCAGCGGCTGCCTCATCGGTATAAATTTGCAGCTTTGTCAGTTGCTCTAGTGAAATTCCGGTAGCCAGCATGCAGTAAATAGCCAGTACTGCCTCGTTGTTACCGACTTTAAGTAACCGGCTTTCACATAATTTCTTTATTAATCTGATACTGGCCGCTGATAGCAGCAATCGATTGGACGTATTGAGGTTATTTCTTTGGCGCAGATTCCGGGTAATGTCTATCGAGCCAAGTTTTTGCAGGTCGTTATCGAAGATCGCAGCTATTGAGTTTTGCTCGTAATCTGCTCTGTCAGTTTCTTCCTCTATCTGGTTACTCAAATGACTGCGTAAAATTTCAATATCCTGCTGGTCCACACCCTGCTCATCTAACTGCACTGGGGCCGGGGTTACTCTGGTCTTGCTTTTCACCATCTCAGGCCTGGCCGACACCCTGATACCGCTGCCCTCTCGTTTGTTTTTTTGTGGACCTATCTGCCCCCGTAGTCTGGGTTTTGGCCAATCATTTGAGAAAAACTGTATCAGAGATCTTACATAGCGTGCCGTATCTTTATCCAATGGGTTATTTTGCTTGAATATTTCTAACGCCAATACAATTTCAGATGCCCGCCAATTTTTGATGTATTCATGAAAGTGCAACACATTAAATAACGTCTGGCTTTTAGGCTGTAATATTCTAATAGCACGGCACACTTGTTCTGTTCGGGGATGGTTTGTCGTTTGGATTTCAGGGTCGCTTAACAGTTCTATATTCATTAGATAGTGACTGACAAAAGCGGCTAAAAATAAAATATCTTCGGTGGAGCCCTTGAAAGTGTTTGCCGTAAAGAGGACCAAATATAAGGGGTTAGATTTTGCCCAGTTCTTGCCAATACTCGTTTCTGAGTATTGCTCATTGTCTGGTTTACTCAATAAGCTCTGTAAATCGACCCGCAGCGCGGCAACTACATAGTCGCTTATTTCTAACTGCTTCTGTAAAGTACTGCCTGGCGCATCGAGCACCTGCAAGAGCGTTTGCGCGACAAAATAAAAGCCTCTTAATCCGCCAGGTGCATTAATCTGAGCTAAAAGTTGCTCTACCTCCGTTATTACCTGCTGTTCTGTTATGTCTTCGCTATAAAAAGCTGCACTTTTTATCGCTTCTGTAATGAAGACATTTTTAATTTCAGTTGAGTTGGTAACTTCACTAGTCATCCGTCTTATCCCTGAAGGTTTTACTGCTGATTCCCATCCAGGCACAAAACTGCGCCTTATTTTTGATGCCCGGGTATAGGGATTGCCATTCTTCAGAAGTAAAAATATCGGCTGTTCTGGGGGGGCCTGGCTTGCTATCTTCTTCGCTAGTTACTGCGGTGCTTTTATCCGAAGTATTGCTATCCGAAGTATTGCTGTCCGAAGCATTTTTGTTGGAAGCATCGCCATCAGAATTCTGATTGTCAGCAGTAATGCTATCAGTGGTAAGCGTGTCTGTTTGGTTGGTGTTTGCGAGGCTGGTGTTTTCTGTACCGTTAGCTGCTGTAGTTTCAGATTTTTTGGTTTTTACTTTAACTTTTTTAAACCACGCACACAGAATATCACGCAACTGCTCTACGCCACCTTTTGGCTGCTGATCTAACAGTATTCGGGTTAACTCAGCCAATGCTGCCTTGCGACGAACTTGGGGAGGCGGCGCTTTCTCATAGATAAACACAGGTACTGTAGTGAGTTTATGAGCTATTGCCTGCTGATAAGAAAACAGACCTGCAAAAACACGTAGCGTCTTTTTACTGTCATAGTAGCCAATAATCGGTTGCTGCAACCAATCAAACTCGCAATACCGTTGTGGCTCTATGCTCTCAATACTGCGGGCTTTGAACGCAGCTAAAAAGTTTGCTTCTTTTAATAATTGTCGACAGGCGCTATCTAACATTAACGGGGTTTGGTCTGTATTAACGTTAATCCAGCGCACATTTTGGCTCAAGCTGTCTATTTCACGCTGTAAACGCACAGATCCGTCTTTTCTAGTCATCAGCTAAACTCCTTTACTACCTAGCTGACCTCTATCCTAGCGCAATTTTTATTTTAGGGCCGAAAATAAGTGAAAAATCGCAGCTCAATGAGCTGCGATTTCTAACCTTATGATTTAAAGGCAGTATTAACTGACGTTTAGCTTAGAGTAAGAGATATGCAGGGGCCGATTAGTTCGTTATCACTACACGGCATTATGCGTTGATCCAAGATCAGCCGATACATCGCCTGAATGCCGGGGTGTGCTATTTCATCCCGTAGTTGGTAATAACAACCATAAGTAGTAAGCAACCCCGCAGCCCTGTCAACCTCAGTAATCGGGCTGGTCCTTACCAGTTGAAGCGGGTAGACATTGTGCTGACGAATGCCATATACATAACGAAATGGCAGCGTCAGATCTTTTGCCACAAAATAGTGCAAAAAAACACCACTGTATTCTGACTGGCCTAGTTTCATTCAACATACTCCAGCTGTTGTGTGTTATCCAGCAGGTGCCTTACCAGCCGGCGCTGCAAGGTTTTTACATCTAGCTCTAAAATACAGCTGGCACAGCATGCCTGCTGCAGCACCCAGCAATAAATCGCTGCGGCATTATCAGACTCAGTGCCAGTTCCACAGGCCCCGACCAGTGTTTTGGCATAGGGGTCTACGTACAACGCTATAATCAGCAGCGTAGTAAGCTCCCTGACCCGCTGATCAAAATGCTTTTTCAACATATAGGTTTTGTAGGCCTGGGTGTTTTCTATTCTGATCATTACATATCTCCTTCTTGGCGGTCATCGTTCAGGGTGGTTAAAAAAGGTATGGCCAGGGTTTGATTTAAATTGCGCGACAGCGCAGCACTGTGCTGCAGCGCGATGAGAGGTCGCCAATTTATCAGGCCGAGTTGACTAGCAACTTGCGAAAGGTTGGCGCCATCGGCAAACAACTCTACTGCCGCTGTCCACAGGCATTGCTGCAGGCTGCGGCTACGCACCCCACTTTGTTGTAAAGCTCTGTGCCATACCCTGGCTGCGATGGTTTTTGCAGATATTGGTTTGCTACTGTCAGTGGTAAACACCCACTGCAAGTGGCTGGTTTTCAGATACTGTCTGCCCAGTGCCAGGCGCAATTGCTCCGTGAGCATGACATCACGCACCCGTGCCGATGTACGCAGCAACTGCATGCGGTCATTTACCATTGCATGGCGGATCCGGATATGGCCTAGTTCAAAATCCACATCTGCCCATTGCAGTGCACAAATTTCAGCCAGCCGCATGCCGGAAAACAGCATGACCTGAAATAATTCCAGCAGGATCACCGGCACATGCCGCAACAGCTCTTCAGTTTCCTGAGGTGTAAACGGGTCAATATCTTGTTTGCGCCCGGTCAACAACAATGGCCTTAAAGGCGGTAAGTAACCATAATTAGCCGCCGCATCAATCAGGATTTGCCCGGCAATCCGAAAGACCTGATTTAACCTCGCAGCCGAGAGATTAATGCTGTCATCAGGCAATTGCTGGCGTAGGCTCAGCCGCAGCAGCAGCAATTCATGATCGGAAATTTTGTTAACCTCAAGCCCGCCGAGTGTTGGCACCAGGTAACGCTCAATCATCGTCCTCACGTTATGGCGGCTAGCCGGTGCAAAGTTTGCCCCCTGAAAGCTCAACCAGCTGCTTGCATAAGAAGAGAAAGTTGGCAGTGAGCGCTGTAGCAATGGCAGCTTCTGCAGCACTTTTGCTTTTGCATCAGCATTCAGGTAATCGTCCATGTTAAAATTACCGGAAATAAGCTCAGCAGCAATTCTCCGGGCTATCGCCCTGACAATTTTGCGATTAGCGGTATTTTCCGGGTATGGCGTCCGCAGATTTACTGCTGATCCCAGATACTGGAATGACAGCACTAAACAGTCTGTTTCGTTGCAACGGGTGATTTTGATCATATGCCGTTCTCCAAGGCAAATTGGCAAGAACGAGAAAACACGCCTTAAAATGTTCCCTCAAAGAACATTATACATGCAATAAATGTTCTTTCAAGGAACATTTGAATATTTTTATTTGTCTTAACGTTCGTATGAGACTTTATGAGTAATAAAATTGGTTTAACTGAAGCCATGGTGAAGGACGAGTTGCAAAGTTAAGCATTAGCTCAAGCAAAATAAACTTCTACCCACAATGGAGTAAACAAGCCCCCTCTTCATGGCAATAACTAATCGCAGTGTCAACACGTATCATTAACCTACAACACCGAGCTACCGGTTCTAAGTCTGCACTGGATTTCACAGCACAGAGATGAACGGTATGCCGTGGCACTAACGCCACCGGGTAAGTCTGGAAACGGCCTTACCTCCCCATTTGGAAAGGTGAACTATGTTAACTGACGCTTATGCGCGCCGCTTTAGCTATTTGCGGCTGTCTGTTACTGAAATCTGCAATTTTCGCTGCAGCTATTGCCTGCCTGATGGCAATGACTGTGACTCCCGTAGCGGTGAATTATCCCTGAGCGAAATTAAACGCCTGGTTACGGCATTTGCTAAGTTAGGTACCCGTAAAATACGGATCACCGGCGGCGAGCCCTCCTTACGTAAAGATTTAACCGAAATTATCGCTATCTGCAAAGCGGTGCCCGGTATTGAAAAAGTGGCACTGACCACCAACGGCTACCGGTTAAAACGTGATGCGCTGGCCTGGCAAGAAGCCGGGCTGGATGCGGTAAACGTTAGCGTCGATAGTCTGGATGCCGACACCTTTCACCTGGTCACCGGCCAGGACAAATTAGCCGACATCTTAGAAGGCATAGCCCATGCTAAAGCCATTGGCATTAAGCAGGTAAAAATTAATACCGTACTGCTAAAACAGCACAATGCCCTGGCCCTGCCGGATTTTCTTAAGTTTGTGAAGCAGCAGGATATTGCGCTGCGTTTTATTGAGCTGATGCGCACTGGCGATAATGCTGATTTTTATCAGCGCCAACATCTAAGTGGTGCCAGCATTCAACAACAGCTACTGGATCAGGGCTGGCAGCTGAACGTCAAAGCGAAAACTGACGGTCCGGCGCTGGAGTACTCACATGCAGATTATCAGGGGCGGATTGGTCTGATTATGCCTTACAGCAAAGACTTCTGTGCCGACTGCAACCGGCTTAGGGTTTCAAGCCTGGGTCAGCTATATTTGTGTCTGTTTACCGACAGCCATCAGGAGCTACGTAGCTTGCTGCAGAGCGATGACAGTGCGCCACTGATGCGGTTTTTACAGCAGGCAGTGCAAGGCAAAGCTTTCAGCCATCAGCTGCAACAAGACTACAGTGGCAGCACCCGCCATTTAGCCCAGATTGGCGGCTAAGATGAGCAGTTGTATGCAATTTAGCGCACTGATTTTAGCCGGAGGCCAATCCAGCCGCATGGGCCAGGATAAAGCACTGCTTAACCTTAATGGCCTGAGTTTACTTGAGCATATGCAGCAATTGGCGCAAAAAAGCGGTGCAACTGAGGTGCTGATTAGCCGTAACCAACCGGGTTTTATTGCTGATCAAACTCAGCAACAGGGGCCCTTAGCCGGTATTTTAGCGGCGCTTGAACACTGCCAAAGTGAACTACTACTGGTACTGCCAATAGATACGCCATTACTCAGTGTGCTTAGTCTGCAGCGTCTGCTGCAATACGCTACTGCTAACAACGATGCTGGTGCTGCCTGCTTTACTAACAGCCCACTACCCTGCGTGCTACCGGTAAGCCCGACACTTAGCACCCTAATTAGTGCGCAACTGCAAGGCGGCCAGCGCTCGGTTAAAGCGCTGCTGGCAAAGCTTAACGCCGTATCCCTGCCAGTTCCAACCACTGAGCTATTAAATACCAATACACCACAAG
>NZ_JBFJPY010000092.1:0-13279 GCF_041616895.1 Arsukibacterium sp. | reverse complement strand
GCATTAGCATAAATTGTATGCGGCTCTGGAATGTAGCCAAAGGTAAAGTAATCTTCAATGCCTTGATAATAAAAGCTTTTGTCAAAGTCAGGATGGGCAGTCAGAACTTTTAATTCTGAGCCAAACAAAAATTCGCCGCTGGGCAAAAGGCTGTAGAAGAACGGTTTAATGCCCATCCGGTCCCGTGCCATAAACAGCTGCTGTTTCTTACGATCCCAAATAGCAAAAGCAAACATGCCACGAAAATGCTGAACACAGTCTACGCCCCATTCTTCCCAGGCATGAACAATAGTTTCAGTATCGCCATGGGTAGAAAAAATATGGCCGCGGGCTTTTAGTTCCACGGTTAACTCAGCGAAATTATAAATTTCACCGTTAAATACCACGGCAACGTCACCGGTTTCATTAAATAGCGGTTGGTGGCTGCCAGCAATGTCAATTATGGATAGACGACGATGCGCCAGGCCAATACCCGCTTCAAAATGATAACCGTCATCGTCCGGCCCACGATGGGACTGCACGGTATTCATCACCTTTAATACGTTCTGGTTAACCTGATCTGTGTTATTTAGCTGTAAAATTCCGGCAATACCGCACATCTGTTTAACCTTCCTGTTGTTTATTATTATCAAGATACAGGCGCCGATAGGCGCTGACCATGGTATCAAGACTAAATTTCTGCTCTGCGCAAGCTCTTGCATTGTCACCCAGTATTTTCAGCCTGGCAGGTGCTTGCTGACATTGCAGCATCAGCTGCTGCAGTTGTGATTGGTTATTGCTGTTAAATAACCAGCCTGTTGGCTCTGTGGCTGGCTGCTCAGCTTCTTTTGGCTCAGTGCTTACCAGCTCAGGGTTACCGCCGACGTTGCTGGCAATAACGGGCAGACCACAGGCCATTGCTTCTAAAATGGTATTCGATATGCCTTCTGCCAGCGAGGGCAATACAAATACCGAGAGCCCGGGTAAAATAGTGGCAATATCGCTGCGATCGCCAGGTAACCAGCTTTGTTCTGCGAGGCCAGCCGCGGCCAGTTGCTGCTGCAATTCAGTTCGGGTAGGGCCATCGCCGATAACCACCAACGCGGTATTCGCTTTAAAAGCGGCGTGCTGTTGACATAACGCAATATAGGCGGCGATCAGTAATTGTTGATTTTTAACCGCAGCAATCCGGCCGACGCTACCAAAAATAAGCCGGTCTGACTCAGCCAAGGTTGCAGGTAGTGTGGAAGTAGACCGTGTTGCCGGTTGAAAGCGCTCAGTGTCGACGCCGTTACAGATAAGCGTTATGCGCTCAGCTGAAACCCCAATGCGATGTTGCAGGTAGTTTAAGCCTTCGCGCGACAGCGCAATATAGCGCTGAATAATCGGCTTAAACAGCCGCTTTAACATGACATATTTTTTATTTTGCCCAGCGAGATCAGTTAAGTCCCAGCCATGTTCACCGTGGACTCGTTGTGACACTCTGGCCAGCATCGCCGGCAACTGGTATTCCATTGCCGCTAAATTACGGCTATGGCAAACATCGGGTTTAAGCTGGCGAATTAACTTAAAGCAACGCCAAAACGAGCGTAGATCATGGCCCGGGCGTTTATTCAGGCAGTATATCTGGACATTCTGCTGGGTTATCCGCTGATAATAGGCGGCATCATAATCGGTCAAGCAGATAATGCTGTGTCGAAACTCGTCCGGCTTAAGCTGGTTAATTAAATTAACCACACCATTTTCCAAGCCGCCGGTACGAAAACTCCAGAGGATATGACACACATGCACGGTCATGGCTGTGAAACCTGTTTAGCCAACTCGACATGATCTGGAGCCGTCGTGTTAGCGGCAATAATCAGTTCCATGCGCTGAGAAAGTGCGTCGTTAAGTGCGGTACGGGCTTGTTCAGGGTTATCAGTGTAGCTAGCACTTATTGCGAAAAAGCTACCGTGCTGACTAATGTGTAATACTTTACCGAGCGCCTGCATCGCGGTAATAAGGTAGGGATCGGCAGAGAAAAAGTCGCCACTGCCATACCAGTACCATAATAGCCTTTTCTGGCCATTAGCTGCTCTTAAATCCATTTCCTGCAAGCTTAACTGCTGATTGGCCACCTGCAACTGACGCCGTTCGGCACTGGCGGGAGTCCAGTGTGCAGCCTGATAGGGCTGGTTATGCCAGCTAACCAGTTTTTTATCGTCGGTATGCTGGTAAAACGCCGCGTAAAACCAGATTTTATGCTGTTGTTGCTGCCAGGTTCCAGCCAGCTCGGCAGAACTGTCGGTAAACTTTGGTAACATGACCGAGTCAGCAACCGGCGTCAGACTTTGCTGAAGTGGCTGCACCTGAAAACGCGGCTGCTGGGCTAACGGCGGTAACAACAGGTTTGTTAGCAGCGGCAACAACAATACCAAGGCACCACTAAACAATACCAACTTAGGAAGCGGTTTAGTGTCAGCCGTGCCCGAAGTGCTTGCTTGAGCTTGCTTGTCGGCAAAAAAGCCGCCGACAAAGAACATTATAAAAATGACAAATCCGAAAAATAGCCAGCCGTAGATTAAATGGTCAACACCGACGGCATGCTTCATATCGGTCAACGAGGCAATAAGCACAATACCGTAAGCACGGATGCCATTGGCCAAAATCGGCACGATAACCGCAGCAAGGCAAAAAACAGCTTGTTTCAACCGGCTGGTATAAGTCAGGTAAGCGTACAAGGTACCCAGCGCGACTGAGGCGATTAGATAGCGGATACCAGAACAGGCTTCAGCCACCAGAAACAAACCGGTAGGGGTACTTAAATATAAGCCATCACGATACACTGGTATTTGGGTAAGTTGTAATGCAAATACGGTAATGTCTGCAGTAATGTCCTGTAACCAGGGCACCAGGTTTTCACCCATTGGTACGGCAAACAGCAGATAGAGCAGCGGAAAGCGTAATAGTTTTACTTGCTGCCAGCCACAACATAACCAAAGCAACACTGGTAACATCAGCACTACGGCCAGTTGGGTGACGACATTAACCGCGACCGCGTTGGCAAAAAACCAAACAATAACCAGCGCAAGAAGTACTGGTAAGGCTAAATAGGCGGGTTGCAAAGCGGTGGCTTTGATATGCCGGCGTTTTCGCCAGATTAAAAACAAACTGATGGGAAAGATCAAAATACCGTGGGCGTAAGTGTCAGAACGCAGCCAGATCGTTACCATCGACCATAGCGTGTCGGCAAAACATACTAGCCAGACTATAAGCAGCAGTGCCAGGGAAATTGCATAGACTTGTGTTGGTTTCGCTTGCTCAGTTCCTTGAGTCTTCAGCATAATTACTACCCCAGATACCGTGAAATTTTTGGTCCGAGCCACTGGCTGACAGCGAGCGGAAGTTTTTGCCACAATTTTATAAACAACTGATACTTCGGATTATTTGGGCTTAAATTGGGCAGCTCAGCGGCATTGATTAACTGATATTGATAATGCAGCTCTTCGGGCACCATTCCCCAGTGTTTTTTGTAGCTGTAGGCACCGGAGTCCAGCTTGCTACGGCCAAAATCGTAGCTGTCGCAGTTGCGGTCACTCCTTGCATGACACATCAGTTGATAATACATAAAATCATTACTTTTTAGATCCCTGGCTGCACTGACACCACCGCCGTAGTAGGGTAGAACCTGTTGCTTGTAATAAAAGCTGAGCACACTGGATACCGGCTTACCGTCTTTGCGCACCGTTAGGATCTCAGCATCATCACCAAAGACTTTAAGCAGTGACTGAAAAAATGCTTTACTGAACACTGGCGTGCCGAGGTTTCTGACACTCTCAGAATAGGTTTGATAGAAACAGGGTAAGTCCTGGTCGAGGGTAACGGAAAGCTGCTGGTTCAGCGATTGCCGGATCACGGCTCGTTGTTTCTTTTTGATCCCTGCCAGAATGTCAGCATCGGTTTGTGCCAGGGCGCACTGAAAGGTTGCATGCTGTACCCTGGTGATTAATTGATTGTTTTGCGGCTTGCGATAGCGCAATTCCAGATGATCGACGCCAAGCTCTTTAGCCAGGGAGATGGCACTTTGTTCAAGGTGGCGTTTAACGTCTTCTGCGCCTAAAGCGCCGCCATAGACACAAAAAGGGGTAGACACCAACGCATCACCGAATAAGCGACTTTTTACTCTGGCAAGGGGCAATACGCCGACGATTTGCTGATCCAACGTGGCATACAGATAAAAACCCTGATGGCCAAGATCTGCCAGCACCTGCTGCCAGCCAGCAAGATGAAAAAAACTACCATCAGTACTGCTTTTGACAAACTTATCCCAATCCACACTGCGCTTATCGGCCAGTGCTAAGCCTGTTACCTGATACATGCTAATCCTTAGCGTTTAAAATAAGGTTGGTACACTTCATTTACTGAGCGCCAGTTAAAATCCTGTAGCAAACACCCTATTTTGGCTTCCATCCTGTTTAAATTAACATAATGCCGAAAACGCGACTTCAGTGGCGCACCGGCGATCCGCGGTTGCTGCGGATCAATTTCCCAAGGGTGGCAGTAAAACATGTAAGGAATGTTTTTTTGTTTCAGATAGCGTGAAATAAGGCGCCGGGTCAACCAGTAGGGCAGCAACCGAAAATAACCACCACCGGCTATGGGTAATTGTCGTCCCAGCATCGACAACACTGGCATAGGACACTCCCAAATTCCTTCTTTACGTAAATAAGGTTGTTGTGGCCAGTCTGGGGTGCCATACAAATCGTGAATAACAGGGTAGGTACTGGAGCTGTATTGATAGCCGGCTTGTTGCAACGAGGCGAACGCCCATTCGTTTTGTTTACCGATAGAAAAACTGGGCGCACGGTAACCTGTTACCGCAGTGCCGGTGATGTCTTCTAAAAGATTTTTTGCCCGACTGACGTCCTGAAAAAATTCCGTTGGGCTCTGGCTGGTTGCCTTACTGTGGTTATAACCGTGACTGGCAACTTCATGGCCGCGCTGATGAATGTCCTTAACCAGCTCCGGAAAGCGTTCGGCAACCCAACCCAACATAAAAAAAGTGGCTTTTGCCTGATGGGTATCAAACAGATCGAGCAACTGTCGGGTATTGTTTTGCACCCTGGCGGGCATGTTATCCCAATCTGACGGGGTGATATTGCGCTCAAAAGCCGCTACATGAAAATAATCTTCAACATCCACTGTCAGCGCACTGAACACGGAACTACGTTTGTTCATTCGCGTTAACGCCCCTTACCGAATAATACAATTTCTACTGTTCTGACCAGAATTGTTAAATCAAGCAACAAACTGCGATGTTTAATGTAATAAAGATCGAATTTTAATTTCTCCATTGAATCTTCGTCAGTAGCTCCGTAAGGATATTTTAGTTGAGCCCATCCGGTCAGTCCTGGCCTGACATTATGACGCTGACTATAGTAAGGAATGTTTTTTTCTAAAGTACAGACGAACTCGGGGCGCTCTGGTCTTGGGCCAACAAATCCCATTTCGCCTTTGACGATATTCAGTAATTGCGGTAATTCGTCTATTCGATATTTGCGAATATAATGGCCTACACGGGTAACTCGCTGGTCATTTTTTGCAGCGTACTGCGCGCCATTTTTCTCTGCGTTGACCCCCATACTTCGGAACTTGAGAATATTAAAAAGCTTACCGTCAATTCCTACTCGAACCTGTCGATAAAATATTGGCGCGCCCTTTTTTCTGCCATCTTCTAGGTAAATGAGAAGGGCAGTGACCAGCATTATAGGCCAGGTGATCAACAGCATAAATATTGCTAGAACGAGGTTGAGTTTATAATCCAGACTTGTTTTAAATCTGCGGACCAGACTAAAACCGCTACCATAAATCACCCAACTGGGATAAATTAAATTGACTGCGATCTGCCCGGTTTCACGTTCGATAAAATCAAGAATTTCAACAACCTCAATACCACTACTTTTACATTTGAATAAATGTTCGACCGGTAGCATATTGCGGCGCTCGTCACAAGCGATAACCAGCTCATCGATTTTGTTGTCGACCACAAATCTAAAAAGGTCATTCTCGTAGTCAATACTGATTATTTTTTCAGCGGGGATCGTTGCTGTTATATCACCCTCTATTTTTGCGAAACCAACAATTTCGATATAACGTTTGTCTACGTCGCGGCGCATTCTTCGCTCAATAATTGAAGCCCGCTCTCCCGCACCGAGGATCAAAACCCTCCTACGGCTTATTCGTGTAATGTCATGGTAGTGAAATAAAGCCCTGAAGCTTGATAAACTAAGCATTGCCAGCACAGATGACATAGCCAAATAGAGTGAGCCGATATGTAAAAACGGTAATAACAGAAAAACAACACCCTCCAGTAACAAGCCACTAAGCACCAAGGTAATTAAAACACGCTTGAGAATACCGCCATGGTTTTCTCGAAGCTTTTGATCATAGAGGCCAACGGACAGTGCGCACAGCATAACTGCGGCAGAAAAGATAATGGCGTTACCAACTCGAATTTCTAGCAGGATTTGAGGGTTAAATTGATTGTATATATGGCTGGCGATTAAACTTGAAATGCAGAGTAGCAAAAGCTCACCGATTAAAAACAGCTTTTCGGCAAATGTACTTTTTCCATGTCGGCTATACGTGCCCATAACGACTTCCTTGTACGTTTGATGCTTGTGCAGCGCTTTCAACCTTTGCACTGTAGGTAGACAATTTAGCCTATTTATCATGCAAATTCTAGAACAACAGATAAATTTAATTTTGAAAAAAGGCCTCACAAGAGTAAAGTTTTGCGTTATATTAAACTCCGCAGCAAACAAAAGGATGCGTTTTATGATTGCGAACCGACTCTTAGCGGCACTGGTAATGGTGCTGGTATCACTAAGTACTCTCACTGCTTGCTCTTATAGCCGGCAACTCCCGCGAGCCACCGTACAAGAATCTTTGACAACTTCGGTATCAAATTATCAGTATTTGGTGGGCCCAAACGACAGTCTGACCATTTTTGTCTGGCGTAATCCGGAATTGTCCGGCAGCTTTATTGTCAGGCCTGATGGCAAAATTTCCACTTCTCTGGTTGAGGATGTACCTGTCAGCGGTAAAACGCCAACTCAGGTCGCCCGGGATATGGAACAGATACTGGGTAAGTATATCCGTGATCCGGTGGTAACAGTTTCTGTAAACAACTTTACCGGGCCTTACAGTGAGCAAGTCAGGGTAATTGGTGAGGCGACCAATCCGCAGGCAGTTAGTTACCGGGAATATATGACCGTGCTTGATCTGATGATAGCAGTTGGTGGCCTGACAGAATTTGCCGATGGTAACGGGGCCAAATTAGTCCGGACCAGCAGTGGTGGTCAGGTAACGTATAGCCTGAGGCTGGACGATTTAATCCGCGATGGCAACATTAGCGCTAACGTAGATATTTTGCCTGGTGATATCGTGATTATTCCTGAAGCATGGTTTTAGTTCTGAGAAAGCTGGCAGTAATGGAGTGGTTGTTCATGGAGGATAAATGAGAGAATTGCAACAGGCGATAGAACTGGTACATACCTATTTGCAGGGTATTTGGCTGCGCCGGCGCTATATTGTGATAACGGCCTGGCTAATTTGTCCTGTCGGCTGGTTTTATGTGTACAGTCTGCCGCCAACCTATGAGGCCAGTGCCCGCTTATTTGTAGAAACCCGCACCTTTTTGGAGCCGTTGCTGCGTGGTCTTGCGCTTCGCAGTAACACCGATGAAGAAATAAAGTTGATGGCCAGAACGCTGTTAAGCAGGCCAAATCTGGAGAAGATTGCCAGAGCAACTGATTTAGATATTCAGGCAAAAAACGAGAAGCAGTTTGAAGCGTTAATTGATTCGCTACAAAAAGAAATAAAAATTGCCGGTTCCGGTAGAGAGAATATCTATGTTATCTCTTATAGCAATCCTGTGCCTCAGCGAGCGCTGAGTGTGGTGCAGGAAACACTCAACACCTTTGTTGAAAATCGCTTGGGTTCCAGTCGGGCCGATTCTCAGGCCGCAGAAAGTTTTTTAAATAATGAAATTACCGAGTATGAAAACCGCCTGATCGAGGCGGAGTTACGCTTATCCGATTTTAAAAAGAACCGGATGGCGATGTTGCAAGGCAATGAAAGTGATTATTACAGTCAGCTTACTCAGGAAAAACGTCAGCTTGAGGCCGCCAGACTGGAGCTTAGAGAGCAGGAAACCCGCTTAGCATCTGCCAGAAGTCAGTTGGTAGGGGAGGAGCCAGTGTTTGGTGTTATGCCCTTTGCTGGCAGTACCGGAGGTGGTGTAGCGACTCAGTATGATGAGCGGATCCGCAGCTTAACGGCACAGTTAGATGGCTTACTAATCCGCTATACGGAAAATCATCCCGACGTACAGGAAACCAAACGGTTGCTCGAGCGTTTAAAAAGTCAGCGTGAAGAGGAGTTGCAGTTCGTTGCGGCAAACTCGCCGCAAGGTAATACTGGCAGCAGCTTTAATCAGAATCCGGTCTATCAGGAATTGCGGATTAATGTAGCCCGACTGGAAACTGAAGTGGCATCGACCAGGGTAAGAGTTCAGGCATACGCGGACAAAGTTGAACAGCTGGAAAGTAAGTTGAATTTGATCCCGGAAATTGAAGCAGAATTTACTGGTTTGAACCGTGATTATCAGATTACTAAATCAAAATATGAAGCTTTGCTGGGTAAACGCGAGCAAGCAGAATTATCGCGCCGTGCTGAAGCAACGGAGCAGGATGTACAGTTTAATATTATTGAGCCGCCACGGGTGCCCTTAACGCCCTCAGGACCGCCGCGTGGTTTGTTATACACGGTAGTGCTGCTGTTTGGAGTGGCAGGAGGTATTGCCATGGCTTTTTTACGCAGCCTGATATCTCCGGTGTTGTCCCGTGCATCGCAACTGCACAGTATTACCGATATTCCGGTTTTTGGGGTGGTGTCGCATACTGAGAAAAGCGCTATTTTAAAACAGGTAAGATTGCATTTTTTCTATTTTACCGCGTTAAGCGGCGCTTTAGTGTTGTGCTATTTAGCCTTATTAAGCAATGAAATGCTATTTGGCCGGTCAGCCGAGATGTTGTTAAGGGTAATCCGATGAGTACTATTGAGAAAGCGCTAACTAAGCTGAATCGCGATAACACCGGGCGTGCTGAAGATAGTGACCAGCATACCGAACAGAAAACTGCACAGAAAACTGAACAGAAAACTATGGTGCAGCGCGCTACCGAGCATGACGTATCTTCTGCGAAAGCTGTTGCATCGCCGCAACCGGATAAACACGACGGCGCGGCGCACACCGTGCAGCTCGATTTAGCGTTGCTTGAGAAAAATAACTTTGTGTCGTTGTCTAAAGATCGCCGGCTGATAAATGAAGAGTACCGGGTCATTAAACGTAAACTGATTAATAATGCGTTTGGTGCGCTGAGTAAAACCCTGGAACATCCTAATTTGATCCTGGTTAGTAGCTCGAGGCCAGGCGAGGGTAAAACCTTCTCTGCGATAAACCTGGCGCTAAGTATTGCGCTGGAACAGGATAAAACCGTATTACTGGTGGATGCGGATGTACTGCGACCTAATGTTAGTAAAACACTTGGTATCAGTCACCATTTAGGACTTACCGATTATTTACAATCAACCAGTGTTACAGTACCCGATATCCTGTTGAGTACGAATGTTGAACGGCTGAAGGTTATTACCGCAGGTTCTCCTCATCACTTATCAACCGAACTGCTTGCCAGTGAGCGAATGTCGCAACTGGTTGATGAGTTTTCCACCCGTTACCCTGATCGGATCGTGATATTTGATGCCCCGCCATTACTCGGGGTAAATGAAACGGCGGTGATGGCAGCAATGTGTGGCCAGGCCGTGATTGTGGTGGAAGAAAACCGGACCCGCCTGGCTGAAATAGAGCAGTCGGTCTCCTTACTGCCAAAAGAAATGGCAGTTGGTTTTTTAATTAACAAAGCACACCGGAACCAGGGAAAAGGTTATGGTTATGGCTATTATTATGGCGCAAGTTAAGGCACGAGGTTTATTACCAGCTGGTATGTTGCTGATAGCCGTGGCAGGTACCCAGCCAGCAATTGCTGCAGAAATCGAGATATCACCTCAGATCCGGGCCAGTACCTATGCATATCAGATAGAGCAGTTTGAGAGTAATGGCGCTGGCGACGGTGCGGCTATTGCGTTGTCTCCTTCTATCGATTTTTTATTTAATTCAAAAACACTGCAAACCCGCTTCAGTTGGCAGCACGAGTCGATGTTTTATGAAGATGATCAACGGCGCAACAGAAGTTATGACGAATTTGCGTTTAATAACATTGTGTCGTTATTTAATGAGCGGTTGACGTGGGGAGTTAATGCCCGCAATAGTTATCAGATACGTAATACTCAAAATGGTTTATTCAGTGATAAAATTACCGCAGCAGGTGATCTGAGTAAAGCCACATCTTACGGCAGCTTTATTAATCTGAATACTGCCTCATACAGTGATTTAAACGCTGCGTTGCGAGTGGAATATAATCACAGCGAATACGACCAGCCCGATATTGATGATGGCTTGCCGGCTTTTGAAAATGACAGTTATCGAGCCGGTGTACTCTTAGCAAGCCGTGATCGCTCGCGCACTGCGTTCTGGCGCTTAGAGGGGGCTGTAGGGAAAACGCAGCGTCAGCAACGTCGTGATTACGACAACCGGGCAGCAGAGGCCGTCGTTGGCTTACCTCTGTCATCCCGTTTATCGTTGATTGCCCGTGGTAGTTACGAATTTACTGATAACAATAATTTTTATCGGAACGAATTTAGTTCCTATGGTGGTGGCATTGAACTGAAACTGGGGCGGGTATCCTGGGTTAACGTGTCTGTTAATAAATCTAATATTAAACGTTTTGATGAAGATGATGAAGAAAACACCTACTGGGCAACAGAGTTTTACCTGGCGCCAAGTCGGCGTTCTTCTTTGGAGGGCTCGTACGATCGGCGTTATTTTGGCCGGACTGCCAGTTTAACCGGACAATATAATATCCGGGCGTTAACGGCTCGGTTAAGCGTATCGGACACGGTCCGAACCCAGACTTCTTTAGATCGGGAGTTAACCGATTTAGGTATTTTTGTCTGTCCGATAGGTACTACCGAATTTACCGATTGTTATCGTCCGCCTAACGCTAATTATATTCCCCAGCCTGGTGAATCGTATCAGCAGGTTACTGACGTGGGCGTTGAGCTCGATCAGGAGTTAGTGCTTAGCCGCTCAACCAGTTTTGCCCTTGGTTATACTAAACGGCGCTTGAGTTTAAATTTACTGCTGAACGTCAGCGACATTGAGTACGTTGAGCGCAACGATGAACAGACCAGTCAAAGTGTTAGCTTACAGACAGGCTGGCGCCTCAATGAGCGAAGTAGCATTAACGCGGCGTTGCGGATTTATAAACTGGATTACCAGTTTGCTGACCGTAAGGATGATAACATTCTGCTCTCTGCCGGGTACGATCTGACCTTATCGGAACAGTCGGAAATGTCGATATCGTTGCGCCGGACAGAACGAAACTCCAGCATTGACCGGTTTACCGCCAGTGAAAACCGGGTATGGCTAAGCTACCGTTATAGCTTTTAGTATAGCGTTTAGCCGCTAACGGGCGTGGGCCCGCCTAGCGCTTAGTTTTCTTTATGTGGAGTGTCTAACAGCTGTTTTTGTTTTTTCAGCAGCTGATCAAGCTCTCTGGCCAGCTTTACTTTCTGCTCTAATGAGCTGTCGAGCATTGCACTAACTTCTGTTAGCACCTCAGCACTAGCGGCTTTGGTGTGTTTTTCGGGCGTGGGGGCAACCTGATTAGCCACTTCCTGCGACAGTTCAGAGATCACAGCCTGCAGATCATTTTCATTAATGCTGGTTAGCTCTTCCAGATAGCCATAAAGCATCACTCTGTCCATCAACAAATTAATTTTTCTGGGGATACCACGACTAAAATGCTGAATATGGGGGTAACAGTTATCTGCGATTAAACCTGCTTTAGCGCCTGCCTGATTTAACCTGAACTCGATATAAGCCCGTGTTTCGTCAGTTTGTAGCGGCGTTAAATTTGATGAAGCAATAATGCGTTGACGAAACTGCTCCATATTGGGTGCCTGAATAATCGGGTTTAATTCGTTTTGGCCAAGTAAAAAACTTTGCAATAGTGGTTTACCATTTACCTGAAAGTTTGACAGCATTCTCAGCTCTTCAATAGACTCCAAAGGCAGGTTCTGCGCTTCATCCACAATGAGCAGGGCACGACGGTGCTGGGCATGCAGACGCTTCAAGAAACTGTATATGGCGTCCAGGTAACTGGCTTTGTTATGTTCTGTGACCGCCAGGTTAAAACTGGATGCAATCATTCTGATCAGGTCGTCAGGATCCAGCTTGGACGTCACTATTTGCTTAGCAACAATTTCGTCCTGATTAAGCTGATTAAGAAGCTGATTAGCGATGGTCGTTTTGCCGGTACCAACATCACCGGTAATAACAATAAAACCTTCACCCTGAGTTAAGCCATATTGCAGGTAGGCCAGCGCGCGTTTGTGCAGTTTACTGGCAAAAAACCAGTTCGGGTTAGGGGTGAGCTGGAAAGGACGCTCTTTTAAACCATAGTAAGACTCGTACAAAATAATATCCTTATCAATTGGTGAGCAAACACCGCGACCGCGAAGCATCAGGTCTGGTGATAGTTCAGCAGATGTACACTGGGTGTAGTGTATACAAAATCAGCTCTGAAAACGACAATTGCGGCTGAATAAGTATAAATGACGTCTGAGCCAATAATATTGATGCTGATGATTAATATTCTTTAAAAGCGGCGATAGAAACTTATCAAAAATCAGCAGGCTGGGGCTATGGTTGCGTTAATTTCCGCCGGAAAGTTTAAAAAATGGCCGAACAAGATTTTGGCCAGAAAAAACTGTTGACACATTTACGGTGTCACCCTAGAATGCGCCCCGTGTTCAGCGATAACGTTACGGCGAGATGGCTGAATATTAAAGTGTGGGGCTATAGCTCAGCTGGGAGAGCGCTTGCATGGCATGCAAGAGGTCAGCGGTTCGATCCCGCTTAGCTCCACCAAGATTTCCAGTGCGTCCCCTTCGTCTAGAGGCCTAGGACACCGCCCTTTCACGGCGGTAACAGGGGTTCGAATCCCCTAGGGGACGCCACTTAATCTTGACACTTTAACGTAACACCAGACTGTATCATGCGTCCCCTTCGTCTAGAGGCCTAGGACACCGCCCTTTCACGGCGGTAACAGGGGTTCGAATCCCCTAGGGGACGCCAATT
>NZ_JBFJPY010000091.1:0-13589 GCF_041616895.1 Arsukibacterium sp. | reverse complement strand
TTATCCGCTTTAAAAACCCCCAGCAGGGCGTGGTAGTCATTGATGATATGATTAAGGGCCGGATTGAAATTGCCAACAGTGAGCTGGACGACTTAATTATTGCCCGCAGCGATGGCACGCCAACCTATAACCTTACCGTGGTGGTTGATGACTGGAAAATGGGTATTACCCATGTTATTCGCGGTGATGACCATGTTAACAACACGCCGCGACAGATGAATATCCTGGCAGCCCTGGGCGCAGACATTCCTAAGTATGCCCATGTGCCGATGATTCTTGGTGACGATGGTAAGCGTTTGTCAAAACGTCATGGTGCGGTGGGTGTGATGCAATACCGTGATAATGGTTTCTTACCAGAGGCGTTAATCAATTATCTGGTGCGGTTGGGCTGGTCGCATGGCGATCAGGAAATATTCAGTATCGACGAGCTGATAGAGCTGTTCGATTTAGCAGATTGTAACCGGGCGCCCTCGGCCTTTAATACCGAAAAGTTGCTGTGGTTAAATCAGCATTATATGAAAACCCTGCCACCGGCCAGGGTGGCGAGTGAACTGCAATGGCATTTAGCCCATCAGCAGCTTGATACCAGCACCGGCCCAGCCGTTGAAGATGTGATCAGCGTCCAGGCGGAGCGGGTTAAAACCTTAGCAGAGCTAGTAGAAGTCAGCCGTTATTTTTATGAAGACTTTAACGAGTTTGAAGAAAATGCCGCTAAAAAGCATTTAAGGCCGGTCGCGGCTGAACCTCTGGCGTTAGTTAAAGAGAAACTGGCCGCGTTAGCTGAGTGGCAGTTAGATGCTATACATCACGCTATTAACGCTGCGGCGGAGCAACTGGGTGTTGGCATGGGCAAAGTAGGGATGCCGATGCGGGTGGCGGTAACCGGAGGCGGTAATTCACCGGCACTGGACCAAACCTTGTTGCTGATTGGCCGGGAGCGGACCTTGGCCCGGATAAAAATGGCGCTTGAGTTTATCAGTAAAAGGGCAGAGGCAAGCTAGTCCCGTGCTAAACCAGGTTAGAGTGTTAGTGCTGTTGCTGGTCGTGTTGCTACCGGCAATGCTACCGGTGTCGGCCAATGATGATGCTGATGGCAACTCAGATGGTGATGGGGTTGCCGTTGGCGACTCTCCCACCTTTGAGTTGCCGTTGGAGTTTCTTGGCACCATTGGCGGCGATATCGAGCTTGGATTGTTGATAAATACCGGTAATACCGAAGCGCATTCTATCCGGATAAACAGTGAATTATCTCATGAGATGGAATACTTTCGGAACAAATACCAGGTATACGGCCGGATCCAGCGCAGTAAAGTGTTAAATGCCAGCACTGCACAAAATGACGACGTTACCACTGCTAAGCGTTACGGCATTACCGGCCAGAGTAATTACAAATTCTTAATTGGCCGTCAGTCTTTGTTCGGTCGTGGCGCCTACTTATACGACATGTTTGGTGCTTTCAAAGTACAAAGCTCACTGGCAGTAGGTTACGCCAACCGGGTGTACGAAATGCAGGCCAACTATATCGATTTAGAAACAGGGCCGGGCTTTGCCCATCAGCGAAGTGCCAGCGGTAGAACCAATACCGGTTTAATCTGGTTTCTGGCGTTTAATATGGAGCAGAAAATCTACCAGGGTAGCAGCTTCAAACAAACTTTCGAGGGTTCAGTGTCCCTCGATGGTGCCAACTCGACTTTTGTCAGTCGAAGCAGCCTTACTTCACAGTTGTTTGACAAATTGTCGATGCGCTTCAGTTTTACCGCCCGGCATAACTCGCGCCCTGAAGGTGATTTAAAAACGATGGACACTGAGACCGCAGCGTCTCTGGTTTATACGTTTTAGTAATGGGATCGGGCTGTCTGCAACGAAGACAGCCCGATAATAGGAGTAGTACTTAGTGCAGTACTCTTGCTCTTAAGGTACCTGGAATGGCTTTTAGCTCGTTTAGTGCTAACTCATGATCTTCTGAATCGACATCAATAACGACATAACCAACATCCTGCACCGTTTGTAAGTACTGGCCAGAAATATTGATATTGTGCTTGGCAAAAGTCTCGTTAATTTTAGTCATCATACCTGGCTGGTTTTTATGAATATGCAGCAGGCGTGAGCGACCTTTATGTTCAGGCAAAGATACTTCCGGAAAATTCACCGCAGACAAGGTTGAGCCATTATCGCTGTATTTGACCATCTTACCAGCCACTTCATAACCAATATTCTCCTGCGCTTCCTGGGTAGAACCGCCAATATGCGGGGTTAGCAGTACATTATCAAAAGCGCGCAGCGGTGAAATAAACTCTTCGTCATTGCCTTTAGGCTCTGTTGGGAATACGTCGATAGCCGCGCCCGCCAGCTTTTTACTCTGCAAGCTTGCTGTTAAAGCGTCAATATCGACCACGGTACCGCGCGAGGCATTAATTAAAATTGCGCCTTGTTTCATTTGCGCAAGCTCAGCCTGGCCAATCATATTTTTAGTTTGCGGGGTTTCCGGCACATGCAGACTTATTACATCAGAGTTAGCCAGCAGGGTGGTTAAATCAACCTGATTGGCGTTGCCCAATACCAGTTTGCTCTCAATATCATAAAATTGCACCCGCATGCCAATATGCTCAGCCATAATGCTTAGCTGAGTTCCGATATGACCATAACCGATAATACCGAGCGTTTTGCCTCGGGCTTCGTAGGAATTGTCAGCCGTTTTCAGCCACTCTCCGCGATGGGCCGCCGCATTACGTTGTGGAATACCTCTGAGTAACATAATGATCTGACCCAAAACTAGTTCAGCCACGGAACGGGTATTGGAAAACGGCGCATTAAATACCGGGATTGCCCGCTTTAACGCAGCATCTAAATCAACCTGATTAGTACCGATGCAAAAACAGCCAATAGCCATTAACTTATTGGCCGCATCCAGCACCCGCTCAGTTAACTGGGTACGGGAGCGAATACCGACAAAGTGTGCTTCGCTGATCCGTTCGATAAGCTGATCTTCCGGCAATGAGGTCTTAAGATATTCAATATTGGTGTAGCCCTGATCGGTAAAAGTTTTCACCGCACTCTGGTGTAACCCTTCTAACAGCAGTATTTTTATTTTGTCTTTGGCCAGCGAATATTTTTCCATTTCTCTCTCGATACTCTAATTTAAAAAAAGGGGCGGCATGCCCATGTGCAATGCCGGGGCAGCGGCGCAGTAGATGCAGAGCAATATGTTTACTTTAGTATGCTGGTGCCGTTGCTGCTGCCGACCAGGACAATGTCAGCCGGGCGTCTGGCAAACAGGCCATTGGTAACAACGCCAACGATATTATTCAGCTGTTGCTCCAGCGCCAGCGGATCCGTTATCTGCAAATCATGGGCATCAATAATCAGATTGCCATTATCGGTTATCACGCCCTGGCGCAATACCGGCCTTGCGCCCAGTTTTTGCAATTCGCGGCTAACATAGCTGCTGGCCATGGGGATCACTTCAATGGGTAGCGGGAACTTGCCCAGCACGTCAACCTGTTTAGTGCTGTCGACAATACAAACGAAGGTTTTCGCCACAGCTGCCACAATTTTTTCGCGGGTTAAGGCTGCGCCGCCACCTTTGATCATCTGTTTTTGAACGTTAATTTCATCAGCACCGTCGATATAAACACTCAGCTCAGTAATATCATTCAGATCAAGCACCTCAATACCGAGTTGCTTTAGCTTAACCGTAGATTGCTCAGAGCTTGACACTGCTCCGCGCAGGGTATGTTTGATGGTAGCCAGCGCGTCGATAAAATGATTAACGGTAGAGCCGGTACCCACCCCGACAATACTGTCTTTGCTGATAAATTCCAGGGCTGCCCAGGCAGCATCGCGTTTCATTTCATCTTGGGTCATAGCAGTCTCATTAAAGTCAGGTATTTTCGCGTTTAGCCGTACAGATGGATATTATATCGAAAGCAGGGGCAGACAAAAGAGCAAATGTTGAAAAAGTAAAAAGAGTTTAGCGAAAATCAAAGTGTTTAGCAGGCGTTATAACCTGTTGCAGCGGAATATCCCAGCTTGCCGTCGGTACCTTAGCTACCTGCTGGCAATTATGCGCCAGACCAATAACCTGACAGGGGCTGTCAGCTGGAAGTTGCGATAAAGTCCGATCATAAAAACCGCCACCCATACCCAGCCGGTTGCCGCTGGTATCAAACGCCACCAGCGGGGTGAAAATAATATCCAGCGCCGCAACGGGCATAATGTTAGCGCAATTAAGCTGTGGCTCGGGTATCCCAAACCGGTTGGGTTGCAGTTCGGTTGTCTTGCGGTAATGCAAAAATAGCAGGTAGCCAGGGCAAAAAGGGTGCAATACCGGCAGGTAGACATCTTTACCTGCTTGCCACAATGCCTGAATAAGCGGCTCAGTATTAAGCTCGGCATCATTAGCCAGATAAAGCGCAAAGTGCTGTTTCGACATTAAAGCAGCGGTGTTGGTAATGCGTTTTGCCAGTTCTGTGGCGGCTTTAGCATGGGTAGTTGCGGGTAACTGTTGACGTAATTGACGAACGTGCTGGCGAATGGCTGAACGGGATTGCGAAAGCGAAGCAGGTTGCTGCAGCTGTGACATCAGAATACCTTGGCGGTCGTTAATGCCTGAACAAAAAAAGAAGGATTAAGGGTTCTCCAGATTGCCGTTTGTTACTTAAGCCCTTGAACCCATGGTTCAAGGCGGAAGACTCATGGTTACCGTAGGCTTCCCGGTACAAGCCGGGCCTGCACAAAAGTAACGCAGAAGAATTCCTGGATAAAACAATTATCGGCTCAGGGACGTCAATAACATTACAAACAACCCAGAGAACGTCATTAGTATAGCAGTTGTACGGTGCGCTTATAAAGGGCAAACTAACAATTGCTCACCGCTTGCTCAGATATCCGGCAATAGGGTTGGCTGGCGCTGCTTACTAGCGGTTGGCCTGCAGCAGTGATAGGATATTAGCGGATAAACTTGTGAAGATTACCTTGTGAAGAATACGCTATGAGCAACCCCCTGATTCAAACTTATGACCGCTGGAGTAGTGAGCTGGAGCATGCTCATGTTATGGCTTCGGCAGCGGAGCTGCATGGCTTAATTGCTGGCATGTTGTGTGCTGGCGTCAAGGCTGATGCAAAAGCCTTACTGCCGGTGCTGTACGATTTTCTGAACGATGGTCAGGCTTTGCCAGCTGCGCTGGAAAAACAGGTGCAGCAATTAGTTGATGCCACCGCTGGCAGCCTCAGCCAGAGTGATTTCTCGTTTAGCGTGTTATTGCCCAGTGACGACGATGCGCTGTTTGAGCGGTTAGAAGCATTGGTAGAATGGTCGCAAGCCTTTTTAGTGGGTTTTGCAGTTCAGCAAACCGATTTATCTCTGGTATCAGAAGACGTGCGCGAAGCGCTGGACCAACTGACAGAAGTGACCCGGGTTGATATTCATACCGTAACCGATGGCAGTAAAGATGAGAACGAAGAAGCCTATTATCTGGTTTTAGAGCATGTGCGGATCATGGTGCTGTGCTGTTTTAATGAGGTAGGGCTTAAATACAGCCCGCAGCCACCACATGGCAAAACGTTGCATTAATTAGTGGTTATCGGGTAAAGCTGGTTTTTGAAGGATGGTAATGAACAATTCTGTATTTGTGCGGCGCCGGGCGCAATTAATTGCGACGTTACAGCCAGATTCGGTGGCGTTAATCAGGGCTGCTACAGAGCAAACTCGCAGCCGGGATACCGAATACCCATTTCGGCAGCACAGCGACTTCTGGTATTACAGCGGCTTTAATGAGCCCGATGCGCTGCTGATCTTATCCAATCGCGCCGATTTTCCGGCAGCACAGCTGCTGTGCCGTGAAAAAGATCCCGCCCAGGAAGTATGGCATGGCCGCAGGCTTGGTCCTCAGGCCGCCAGCGAAACCCTGCAATTGCATGCGACAGCGCTATCTGAACAAGAGAGCGTGCTATACCAGGCGCTTAACGGCAGCAGCGCGGTCTACCTTAACCTTGCTGAACAAACGGACTTGCTGCAGCAAGTTATCGGTCAAATGCAACTGCTTAAACAACGGGAAAAACGTGGCGATAGCGCGCCTTCGCAGCTGATAGATTTAGCGCAGCTTAGCGCCGAGCAGCGGCTGATTAAAGATGACAATGAAATCGCCATTATGCGACAAGCCGGCCAGATTAGTGCACAGGCGCACATCCGGGCCATGCAGTATTGCCGGCCTGGGCGGTTTGAGTATCAGCTCGAGGCAGAAATTCTGCATCATTTCGCCCTTAACGGCGCCCGTTATCCGGCCTATAACAGTATCGTCGGCAGCGGCAATAATGGCTGCATTTTGCATTACACCGATAATAGCAGTGCCATGGCCGCGGGTGATTTAGTGTTAATTGATGCCGGCTGTGAATTACAAGGTTACGCCGCTGATATCAGCCGCACCTTTCCGGTCAGTGGTAAATTCAGTGACGAGCAAGGGGCGCTGTATCAACTGGTACTAGATGCCCAGTATGCCGCATGCAATGCGGTAAAGCCGGGCAGCGATTTTGCCGCCGTTACCGCCGCTGCCGAGCAGGTATTAACTGAAGGGCTGCTGGGGCTGGGTATTTTGCAGGGTGAGCTTAGCCAATTGCTTGCTGATAAAGCCTGTAAACAGTATTTTATCCACGGTATTGGCCACTGGCTGGGGCTGGATGTACATGATGTGGGCGCCTATAAAGTGCAGCAGCCTAAGCAGCACAAGGGTGAGCAAGCCTTTGTACCCGGCATGGTATTAACCATAGAGCCAGGGCTGTATATTCCGGCCGGTAGTCCTACTGAGCCCCGTTGGTGGGATTTAGCAGTGCGGATTGAAGATAACCTGCTGGTAACAGCCGATGGCCATGAGAATTTGACCGCCGCAGTGCCCAAAGAAATGAATGCAATTGAGCAATTAATGGCGATGGCCAATGCCAGAGACTAATAGCAGCAATAGTACATTTGATCTGGTAATTGCCGGTGGTGGCATGGCCGGCAGTTTACTGGCGTGGTGCCTCAGTCAGGCCTGGCCGAACTGGCGCATTGCCATAATTGAACGCCAATCCAAAGCGCAAAATAATGTCCCCGCCAGTTTCGACAGCCGCAGTATTGCTTTGGCGGCAGGTAGCGTAGCGTTATTGCAGCGCTGGGAGCTATGGCCGGATCTGGTTGCCAAGGCGTGTCCGCTTGAGCAGATTTGGGTATCAGATCGCGGCCATTTTGGCAAAACCCGCTTAACAGCGGCCGAGTATCAACAAGCAGCTCTTGGCCAGGTATTTGAAGTAGAGCATCTGGGTAATTTACTGGTTAAAAAGCTGGCGCAGCAAAGCACCGTTACCTTCTTTCAGCCCGATGTTATCAATGCAGTGACCCCGACCATTAACCAGCAACAGATCCAACTTAGCAGTGGCACTGAGCTTAACGCGAAGTTACTAGTGATTGCCGAAGGTGGCTTATCGCAGACCCGGCAACTGGCTGGCTTTACTGTTAGCAGTGATGATTACCAGCAAACCGCCATTATTGCCAACCTGGCCCTGGCGCAAAGCCATCAGCATACCGCGTTTGAACGCTTTACTGAGCACGGCCCGATCGCACTGTTGCCGCTTACTGGCCAGCGCTATTCGCTGGTGTGGACAGTTGATCGCCATGCTGCAGAGGACTTACTGGCACTGGATGACGCTGCCTTTACCGCAGCCATTCAACAGGCTTTTGGTTACCGGGCGGGCATAATTAAGAGCAGCGGTGCCAGAGCGCAGTATCCGCTGACCTTGCGTCGGCCGGATAACATTGTGCGCCATCGCACCGCGCTGCTTGGCAACAGTTTACATAATTTGCACCCGATAGCAGGACAGGGGTTTAACCTGGCCATTCGCGATATTCAGGCGTTAATGCTGGCACTGGCTGATAGCAACGATGCAGAAGCTGATCCCGGAGCCTACAGGGTGCTGCGCCAATACCAGCAGCTGCGCGAGCAGGATATTAAACGGGTAGTGTGGTTTACCGATGCCCTGGTCAGAGGCTTTTCTAATAACTCAAGGCTGGTGGCGTTGGCGCGTAATGCCGGTCTGGCAGCAATGCTGCTGTGTGATCCGCTAAAAAAACCGCTTGCCATGCAGGCCATGGGCCAGGGGCAATCTTATGCAAAATACTGATATCACCATCGTCGGTGGCGGCAGCGCCGGTCTTACCCTGGCGTTATTGCTGGCCCGCCAGCAGCTGCGGGTGGTGCTGGTAGAAAAAGGCCCTGCGCCTGACAGTAGCGCTACCGATGCGCAGCCTGGGTATCAGAGGGTTAGTGCGCTGAATATGGCTTCGCGAGCGCTGTTTACCGAGCTTGGGATCTGGCCAGAGTTGCTACGTAGTGCGGCCGCCTATATCGACATGCAGGTATGGGAAGCGGACAGCTTTGCCAAAATCAGCTTTGCGGCAGCGCAGCAGCAAGTTGAGGCGCTGGGTTATATTTGTGACAACGAGCAGATCCGATCCTTGTTGTATCAGCAATTACAGCAACACAGCAATGTGCAGTGCTTTTTTGAAGTCGGGATTAGCCAGTTAAAGCAGGGCGAGCGTGACGTGATGCTGCAACTTGATAACCATGAGCTTATTTTAAGCCAGTTATTAGTTGGCGCCGACGGCGTTAACTCTTTCGTACGCCAGCATATGCAATTGCCGCTAACCCATTGGGATTATCAGCATACCGCTATTGTCGCCAAAGTTCGTTGCACCGAGGCTCATCAGCTGACGGCGCGGCAGGTGTTTTTAGCCAGTGGCCCGTTGGCATTATTGCCGCTACCCGAGCCTGATTTATGTTCAATAGTCTGGAGCGCAGAAACCGACGAGGCCAGGCGCTTAATGGAGCTCGACAACTCCGCGTTTGAACACGCGCTTTGTGCTGCCAGCCAGGCAGTGCTGGGGCCGTTAACATTACAAAGCGAGCGTCAGACTTTTGGTTTAACCATGCGTTATGCCAGTAGCTGGCAGCGCGGCAGAGTAGTGCTGGTGGCGGATGCCGCGCACAGTATTCATCCGCTGGCTGGCCAGGGCATGAACCTTGGCCTGATGGATGTCGCTGCGCTGGCACAGCTGATTGGCGATCAACTAGCCGCCGGTGAGGACATTGCCGCCACAACAATGTTGCGTCGCTACGAGCGATGGCGTAAAGCGGAAGCGCAAAGCCTGATCGTGGCAATGGAAGCGTTTAAGCGTGGCTTTACTGCCAAAGCGCCATTGGCAAAACTGATACGAGGCCTCGGGCTGGTAGCAGTAGATCGGCTGCCATTATTAAAGCAGCAATTAATGGCGCAGGCGCTTGGCTTGAAAGGTGATTTACCGCAGCTGGCCCAACAGCCGTCCCGGAACAGTTAACGGGGCGAAGTAGTGGCGCAGCTTTGCCTTAGTTTTATTTGTCCCCCGGCTTTTCACATTACTATAAGTAATCCAAATTGGGCTGTTTGCTGCGGGACGGATGCGGTATAATCGTACGGTATTTTTTAGTCTCAAGCTTAGTATTTTTATGTAATAGCCTGAAAAATAAGGCTTATTGCTATTGTTGGTTTTACCGCTTGTGGCCCTCACAATAAGTAGGAAAAAAATAATGGCTCAAAAAACTGCGTTACATGCCAGTCACCTTGCTGCTGGTGCCAAAATGGTCGACTTTTTTGGCTGGGATATGCCAATTAATTACGGCTCACAAATTGAAGAGCACCACAGCGTTCGTCGCGATGCCGGTATGTTTGACGTATCACATATGACCATTGTTGACCTGACCGGTAGCCGCACCCGCGAGTTCCTGCGCTATTTACTGGCCAATGACGTTGCCAAACTGACCGTACCCGGCAAAGCGTTATACACCGGTATGCTGAACGAGCAGGGCGGAGTCATCGACGATTTAATCGTGTATTTTATTGAAGACGCCTTTTTCCGTTTAGTGGTTAACTCGGCCACCCGCGAAAAAGATTTAGCGCATATCAATAATGAAGCTAAAGCGTTTGACGTAACGGTAACTGAGCGCCCTGAATTTGCGATGATTGCCGTGCAGGGGCCGAATGCCAAAGCTAAAGTGGCAACCTTATTAACGGCTGAACAGCAAGCTGCTGTTGCGGGCATGAAGCCGTTTTTTGGTAAGCAAGCCGGTGATTTATTTATTGCTACCACCGGTTACACCGGTGAAGACGGCTATGAAATTGCCATGCCTGAAGAGCAGGCGGCTGAGTTCTGGCAAAAACTGCTGGACGCTGGTGTCGCTCCGGCAGGTTTGGGCGCCCGTGATACCCTTCGCCTGGAAGCCGGCATGAATTTATATGGCCAGGATATGGACGAAACCGTATCGCCATTGGCAGCCAATATGGGCTGGACCATTGCCTGGGCACCAGAAGAGCGCGACTTTATTGGCCGCGCGGCACTTACCGCTCAAAAAGTTGCCGGTACCGACAAACTAGTTGGCCTGGTTATGGAGCAAAAAGGTGTGCTGCGCCATGGTCAGCGGGTGGTAGTTGAAGGCGGCGAAGGCGTCATTACCTCGGGTACATTTTCACCTACTTTAGGTTACAGTATTGCCATGGCCCGGGTGCCAGCCAACACGGCTGATAATGCGCAAGTGGATATTCGCGGCAAACTGGTTAGTGTTAAAGTGGTTAAGCCGGCTTTTGTGCGCATGGGTAAAAAAGTCATCTAAAATAACAAACGTGGCAACCCAGGTTGATCATTAAAATATACGTATTAAGACAGCTAAGGAATTTACAATGAGCTCTATCCCTACAGAATTAAAATACGCAAGCAGCCATGAATGGGTGCGCAACGACGGTGATGGTATTTACACCGTAGGTATTACTGAGCACGCGCAAGAGCTGCTTGGCGATATGGTGTTTGTTGAGCTGCCAGAAGTGGGTGACAGCGTCACTCAGGGCGACGACTGTGCAGTAGCCGAGTCAGTAAAAGCGGCTTCTGACATTTACGCGCCATTATCCGGTGAAGTGGTTGAAATTAATGAAGCTCTGGCCGACTCGCCAGAGCAGGTAAACGCCAGTCCTTACAATGACGGCTGGATGTTTAAAATTAAAGTCAGCGATGAAAGTGAACTGGACGCCTTATTAGACGCGGCCGGCTACGAAAGCAGCATCGACGAAGCTTAATAAACAGATCGCTACAGCATAAAGCCCCGTATTAACCGGGGCTTTATCTTACTAACAGCTGTTCTGAACGCTGTAACACAACTAGGACATTCAAAGCATGACCCATACCGCTGTGAAAACCCTGTCGCAACTTGCGAACCACGACGAATTTATTCAACGCCACATTGGCCCGGACGAGGCTGAAACCGCAGCGATGCTGGCCGAGCTTGGCGTTGACAGCATGGAAACGCTGATTGCCCAAACCGTGCCTGCCAGTATCCGCTTACCCAAGCCACTGGCCACCGGTAACAGCCGCACTGAAAATGATGCCTTAGCGCATTTAAAGGCGGTGGCAGCGAAGAACAAAATGTATAAATCATACATTGGTATGGGTTATCACCCGACGTTAACCCCGAATGTTATTCTGCGTAATGTGCTGGAAAGTCCGGGTTGGTACACGGCTTACACGCCATACCAGCCAGAAATTGCTCAGGGCCGTTTAGAAGCTTTGTTAAACTTCCAGCAAATGTCACTGGATTTAACCGGTATGGAGCTGGCCAGTGCCTCATTGCTGGACGAAGCTACCGCCGCCGCCGAAGCGATGGCACTGTCCAAACGGGTTAGCAAAAGTAAAGCTAACCTGTACTTTATTAGTGACGATGTGCACCCACAAACGATCGACGTGGTAAAAACCCGTGCTGAAATGTTTGGCTTTGACATTGTAGTGGGCAAAGCCAGCGATGCGGCTAACCATGACGTGTTTGGTGCGCTGATTCAGTACCCAACCACTAACGGTGATATCCGTAACGACAGCGCCTTAATTGCCGCGTTACAGGCGAAAAAAGCGGTAGTAGCCGTCGCCTCTGATCCGATGGCATTAATGCTGTTAAAGTCACCAGGTGAATTGGGCGCAGACGTGGTGCTGGGCTCAATGCAGCGTTTTGGTGTACCTATGGCCTATGGCGGCCCGCATGCGGCATTCTTTGCCACTCGCGATGCGTATAAGCGTTCTATGCCAGGCCGGATTATCGGTGTGTCTAAAGACCGTCGCGGTAATCAGGCACTGCGGATGGCCATGCAAACCCGCGAGCAGCATATCCGCCGCGAAAAAGCGAACTCAAACATTTGTACCGCTCAGGTATTACTGGCTAATATCGCCTCTTTCTATGCGGTATACCATGGCCCACAAGGTTTAAAAGATATTGCTGAGCGTATTCACCGCAGTGCCGATATTTTTGCAGCCGGCTTAAAAGCCAAAGGCGTTGAATTAGTTAACAGCCACTGGTTCGATACCATTACCTTCAAAGTTACCGACCGTGCTGCTGTCATTAAACGCGCGTTAGACGCCGGTGTTAACCTGCGTACAGACGTTAACGACAGTTTGGCAGTAAGCTTCAGCGAAGCCACTCAGGCTGCTGATATCGCTCAGTTATTTGATATTGTGCTTGGTACTGGTCATGGCTTAAGTGTTGATTCGCTGGATAGCGCTATCGTTGCCAACGGCTCAGCGTCAATTCCAGCAGAGTTAGCCCGGACAAACCCGCTGTTAAGCCACCCGGTGTTTAACCAGTATCACAGTGAAACTGAAATGCTGCGTTATATCAAAAAGCTGGAAAACAAAGATTTAGCGCTGAATCATTCAATGATTTCCTTAGGTTCGTGCACCATGAAGCTAAACGCCACCGCCGAGATGATCCCGATCACCTGGCCGGAATTTGGCTCATTGCATCCGTTCGTGCCGCGCGATCAGGCAGAAGGTTATTATGAAATGATAACCGAGCTCGGCGACTGGCTGGTTAACATTACTGGCTATGACAATATCTCTATGCAGCCAAACTCAGGTGCGCAGGGCGAATACGCCGGGATGATTGCCATTCGCAAATACCACGAAAGCCGTGGTGAAGGGCATCGGAATATCTGTTTAATTCCGGTATCGGCGCACGGTACTAATCCGGCAACAGCGGCAATGACCAGCTATGAAGTGGTTTTGGTTGATTGTGATAAGTCGGGCAATATCGATATGGCCGATTTAAAAGCCAAAGCCGCTGAAGTCGGCGATCGCTTAGCGGCCATTATGGTAACGTATCCGTCTACCCACGGTGTGTTTGAAGAGACCATTCAGGAGCTGTGCGACATCGTTCACTCTTACGGTGGCCAGGTGTATATGGACGGCGCCAATATGAACGCTCAGGTGGGCTTAACCTCACCAGGCTTTATCGGTTCAGACGTTTCGCACTTAAACCTGCACAAAACTTTCTGTATTCCACACGGTGGCGGCGGCCCGGGTATGGGTCCTATTGGCGTAAAAAGTCATTTAGCGCCGTTTTTACCCAACCACCCGTTGATCAAAATTGACGGTACCGGCGATAGCAATGGTGCAGTAGCGGCCGCACCGTTTGGTAGTGCAGGTATTCTGCCTATCAGCTGGATGTACATCGCCATGATGGGCGGCGAAGGCTTAAAGCAGGCCACCGAGTTTG
>NZ_JBFJPY010000090.1:0-13665 GCF_041616895.1 Arsukibacterium sp. | reverse complement strand
TTGCTGGCAGTACCAACAGCGATATCGCCACTCTGCTCGCCACAATTAACAGCCCGACTGAGCGACCAGCTGAAGATACCGGGCAATTTGCCGGTGATCTGTGGCAGGACAACGCCGTCTATCTGGTATGGCTGTTGTTACCCCTGGTATTGTACCTGGCCAAACGAGCCCCGGTACTGGTGATCTTACCGCTTTGCTACTTACCAAACGCAGAAGCCGCAGTCTCGGAAATCTGGCGTGACTTATGGCAAACTCCGGCCCAACAAGCGATTACCGATTACCGGCAGCAGGATTATCAGCAGGCGCAGAAGAAGTTCACCGATCCGCTGTGGCAGGGTAATGCGGCATATCGACTGCAGGATTACGCCAGTGCCGAGCAAGCATTTAAGCAGGCCGTGCAGCAACAACCCAGCGCCGATGGTTATGCTAACCTCGGTAACAGCCTGGCGTTGCAACAAAAATATGACGAGGCTCTGGCCAGTTACCAGCAGGCATTGCAACTTGATCCTGAGCATCAGCAAGCTAAACAAAATGCTGAACTGCTAAAGCAGATGAAACAACAACAGGATCAACAGCAACAACAGAATGGCGAACAACAGGACGGTGAACAGCAGGATAGTGAATCATCTGCTGAAAGCGGTGATAATTCAGCGGAGTCTGAAGGTAATAGCCAAGATCAGGGGCAAGGTAATCCAGAACAATCTGACACGCAGCAGCAAGATCCAGCGCAACAAGGTTCTGAGAAAAATGACGCCAGCGAGCAATCGAGCCAAACTGAAAACGCTGAACAACAAGCTGAGCCGTCGCAACCGGCAGCAGATGCAGCAGCGCAGGAACTGGAGCAGCCCAATCCGACTGAGCCTGAGCAACAAAAAGCTATCCGGGAAAAGTGGCCTAATGCCAGTCTGGAAGAACAGCAACAATTGGATAATTTATTACGTAAGGTTCAGGACGATCCGGGGCTGTTATTGCGCAACCGGATGAATCTGGAGTATCAGAAACGCCGTCAATTCGCTATCCCCAAAGGAGTAGAGCAAGAATGGTAATACGTAGTCTGTTATGGTCCTTGGTGGTACCCGTTGTGCTGCTCAGCATGCTATTAGGCACCATGCTGAGTTTGCCTGCGTTTGCAATAAGTGAGTTAACGGCTCGTGTTGATAAAAACCCCGTTATGCTCGGTGAAAGCATCGTGCTCGAGGTAACCGCAGACAGCAGAGTGCCGGCCAACAGTATCAATTTCAGGGCGCTGGACAACAACTTTACGGTGATGGTGCCCTCGGTAAACCAAAGTACCCGGGTGATCAATGGCGACGCAAGTCACAGCACGACCTGGACCGTGACCATGCTGCCTAAAACCAGCGGCATCTTTACCATCCCCGCTTTTACTATTGATAACGTCAGCAGCAAACCGCTGTCTGTTGAGGTTGTGCCGGTGCAGCAAGGTTCTGGCCAGCTGCGAGACGTTTTTTTGCAAAGTGAGCTAAGCAGTAACAAGCTGATGGTACAGCAAATGGTGTACTACGATGTCACTATCTTTTTCAGTGGCGATATTCAGCGAGGCAGTCTGACCGAACCGCAACTGGATGACGCCCTCATACAGCAGGTTGGCCAGGATAAAGAAGGAACGGAACTAATTGATGGCGAACGGTATCGCTCTATTACCCGGCGCTATGCCATTACACCCCAACGTAGCGGCGATTTCATCATTAGCCCCCCTACTTTCACCGGTGACGTGATAGACCGGGAAAGTGCCCGGCAAAGCTATTTTGCCCGCAGCCGCACTATAGTGCGTGAAGCTGAAGCGTTGCCGATCACAGTGCAGGCTCAACCAGCCAGTTACAGTGGTGACTGGCTGGTTGCCGGGTTGGTAACGCTGAATGAAGAATGGCAGCCGGAGCAATCGCAATTACGCCAAGGAGAGCCGGTTACCCGGATCATTACCCTTTCAGCAGTAGATGTCGCAGCCAACCAGTTGCCGGAGCTTAACATCAATCTGCCAGAGGGGTTTCGGGTTTACCAGGAGCAACCTCAGGTTAAAGGCGCAGAGCGTGCTGGCCGCTTAGTCGCCCAAAAAGTGATTACCAGCGCTATTATTGCCAACAAGCCTGGTGAATATAAATTGCCAGAGGTGAAAATAAACTGGTGGAATAGCCAGACCAACCAACTGGAGCAGACAGTGTTACCAGGCCGGACCGTTCAGGTTCAGGCTGATCCAACCCAGCCCGAGAGTACAACAGTGCCACCCCGCGAACCAACCTTGGCCTCACCAGCTACGGCAACTTCGCCACAAACACAGGCCAACTGGCGCTGGAACTATACCAGCTGGCTGTTGCTCACTGGCTGGCTGTTAACCGTGCTCTTGGTTGCCTGGCACAAAATGATTTGGCAAAAACGTCGCGATCAGCAGGCTCAGTCAGCGACCACCTCAGGTAACAAAGTGTCACACTTCGACAGTAAAGCCTTACGGGCCGCCTGTAAATCGCACCATAAAAATGCTGCGAGCGAACAGCTACTGCTGTGGGCCCGTCATCATAAAATCTTAAACCGAGGGTCTTTAAGTGCACTGTGTGAGCGCATCAGGCCTGGGACGTTGCAAGCACAAATAGCCGAACTAAATGCCGCACTTTATGGCGATAGCGCCGCAAACTGGCATGGCGATCTATTGTGGCAGGCATGGTCAGACTATCAGCACAATGAAGCGCCACCAACAAGCACAACGGAATTGCCCCCGCTCTACCCGGAGCAAAAATGAGCGGTGTGCCCGCTAAAACACCAGTGAAACAGCGCCGGCTTTAGCCGGCGTTGTCCTGTTTATTATAAAGCACTGGTAAGCCCGGGTTCATCTTGTTAGCATAAAAACAAATAATAAGGAGTCTATGCTTTGGAAACTGCAACTATTATTGCTTTAGGTATCTATTTTGCTGCCATGATAGGAATTGGCTTATACGCCTATCGTAATACTGATGAAGACGTATCAGGTTATATGTTAGGTGGCCGCAAATTGGGGCCAGGTGTTACCGCACTGTCTGCTGGCGCCTCAGATATGAGTGGCTGGATGTTAATGGGGTTACCTGGTGCAATGTACCTTACCGGCCTGAGCAGCGCCTGGATAGCCGTCGGCTTGCTCATTGGCGCGTACCTTAACTATATTGTGGTTGCGCCAAGACTGAGGGTATATACCGAAGTGGCCAATGATGCCATTACTATTCCTGATTACTTTGAAAAGCGCTTTGAAGATAAAACCCGGCTGCTAAGGGTCGTTTCATCGGTCGTTATCGTAATCTTCTTTACCCTTTATACCTCGTCCGGGGTGGTAGGCGGCGGTAAACTGTTTGAAAGCTCCTTTAACCTCAGCTACGAGCTTGGTTTATACGTTACAGCCGGCGTCGTCGTTGTTTACACTCTTATTGGTGGCTTTATGGCGGTAAGTATGACCGACTTTGTCCAGGGCTGTATTATGTTTGTATCACTGGTGCTGGTTCCGGTGGTAGCACTGGATCACCTGGGTGGCTTTAGTGAAGTTAAACTGGTTGCTGAAAGTATCAACCCGCAATTAATTAACTGGGTAGGCGCGTCATCATTTATTGCCATTATTTCCGCATTATCATGGGGACTGGGATATTTTGGTCAGCCTCATATTATTGTTCGCTTTATGGCCATACGCTCCGTTAAAGATATTAAAACGGCTCGTCGTATTGGTATGAGCTGGATGCTGGTTACCATTGTCGGGGCGCTAATGACAGGCTTTGTCGGTATTGCTTATGTCGCACAAACTAAGATGACCCTGGACGACCCTGAAACTATTTTTATTGTGTTCTCGCAGTTTTTGTTTCATCCCTTTATCGCCGGTTTTTTACTGGCTGCTATTTTAGCTGCCATTATGAGCACTATTTCTTCACAGCTTTTAGTGACATCCAGCTCACTGACCGAAGATTTTTATAAAACCTTTGTTAAACGTGATGCTACGCAGCGTGAGCTGGTGTTAGTCGGTCGCATCTCAGTACTGGCCGTGGCATTAGTTGCGATTGCACTGGCGTACGATCGGGACAGTTCAGTATTGCAACTGGTAAGTAATGCCTGGGCAGGTTTTGGTGCCGCGTTCGGGCCACTGATCATTCTTAGCCTGTATTGGAAAAGAATGACCTTTGCCGGTGCGTTAAGTGGCATTGTGGTTGGCGCTGTGACCGTTTTGATCTGGATTTATGCACCGTTCACCATTAACGGCGCCAGCTTAAGTAGCACCTTGTACGAAATAGTACCCGGTTTTATTCTGAGCACACTGGCGATTATTATTGTCAGTAAGTTTAGCCAGGGCCCTGCGCCGAGCGTACTGACCATGTTTAAAAAGATGCAACAGCAATTGGCCGATCAGAGATAGCAGACCAGTTCCCTGCAACGCAATAAAGTGCTACCGCGTTGTGGGGAAAATTTGCTAAATTACTTTAAGAAATTATTTGAGATACCTGCCATATGTATTTTTACGCTGCGCGCCAACCTATTCTCGACCGTAATAAAGTGCTTTATGCCTACGAGTTACTCTTTCGTGATGGCCTTAGCAATGTCTTTCCGGAAATTGATGGTGATGAAGCTACCTCAAGAATGATTGAAGGCAGCCAGTTTAGTTTTGGCTTAGATGATTTTCTTGGCGACAAACCTGGCTTTATTAATTTCACCCTGGAGACGCTAGTCAAAAAGTATCCCAGTATGCTGCCCAAAGAACAAGTAGTAGTAGAAATACTGGAGACGGTACAACCCGGCAAACGGTTATTGGCAGAATGCCAGCAATTAAAAGAGCAAGGGTACACGCTAGCCCTGGATGACTATATTCATCAGCCAGTCTGGCGTCACTTTTATCCTTTTATCGATATTATCAAGATAGATTTTCGCAGCACCGATATCGACACCATTAAAAAAGTGCAACAATCGATTGTCGATTTTCCGCATATAAAATTATTAGCAGAAAAAGTTGAAACCAATGAAGAGTTTCAACAGGCGCTGGATATGGGTTTCTATTACTTTCAGGGGTTCTTTTTCTCGCAACCAGAGATGATGCAAACCAAAGCATTGTCTCCGGCACAAATGACTCTGGCAGAATTGTTATACGAAACGTCCAAAGCGGAAATGGACCTGACAAAAATTACCGAAGTTTTTCAACGTGACGTCAGCTTGTCTTACAAATTATTACGATACAGCAACTCTTCCATTTTTAAACGCCGGGCTGAAATCGAAACGATTAAACAAGCATTGGTTGTGTTGGGCCAGACCGAATTAAAAAAATTCTTGTCGTTACTGTTTACCGCACAAATCAGCAGCGATAAACCTGCCGAACTAATGAGAATGTCAATGACCCGGGCCCGTTTTGCCGAGGGTTTAGCCAGCATTGATGGTAAGGTCGACACCGGCAAAGCGTTTTTAACCGGCCTGATGTCACTAATGGATGCTATCTTAGATGAGCCTATTGCCAGTGTGATGGAGAAACTACCGCTGGCGAAAGAAATTAAAGACGCGCTGGTAGAAAATAGCGGAAAGTTGGCAGAGTACTTAAGCCTGATAAAATATTATGAAACAGCTCAGTGGCAACAGGCAAATCAGGCAATTAACCAGCTGGGTATAGCAACCGATAAAGTACCAGACGCCTATCATACTGCAGTACAATGGGCGAACGAACAAATGAAAGCCTTAGGAGACTAACCCTAAGGCTCCATCGCCAGGTGAACCACTGTTAATTATTCAAAGCTAACATATTGAGCCATTTTTTCGGCCAGTTTATCACCAATACCTTTTACTTCAGTTAACTGTTTCTGGCTGGTTATCGGCCCTTTTTCCTGAATGTAAGTCAGGATTGCCTGAGCCTTAGATTTGCCAATGCCTGGCACCGCTTCCAGTTGCTCAATGCTGGCTTTATTCAGGTTTAACTTCTGTTGCTGCGCTGCTGTCGCAGTTTGTTTATCCAGCGTAGTACCCGGCTTAGCTGCCAGCGTCTGGTTTGCCGTTAGGGTCAACCCGGTTAACAACAAGGCTATGATTACATTTTTCATAAAGTATTCCTTTCCATTTTTTGGCTACATCCCTGCAAAACAATTGGTAAACGGTTAAGCCACTACGACTGTTCAGATTGGTTAAATAAACAGTGGCCTGGTATAAACCCCAGGAGTGCAACATTTTTATACCAATCAAACTATAAATTAGTATTTTATTTCACTTTTGCAAATATTATTTAACTTTTTATTTTAAAGTATTTCAAAAATAGTACTGTCTCTATTCAGCGACAATTAATGCTGTTGGGCATAGGCTAACGCTAACGTCAAATTTAAAGTTTATTGTTGCGCTCAATATAGTTAGGTAACATACAACTGAAACCAAATGTGGAGAATCGTATGCTTCGTTCCCTGCTGTTGCTGATAATGCTGTCTGTGGTGACACTGGCGCCTGACGCCATGGCACTTGGTAAACAACAATCTCAGGTTACCAAAGAGCAAGCGGCTAACCTCGCTCAGCAACGTTTTCCCGGCAAAGTATTAAAAGTACAAACTGAAAGCCGCCACTATCGGGTGCGCTTAATTCAGGCAGATGGCAGAGTAATTACCGTACTGGTCGATAATCGTACCGGCCGGGTTGAAAGGGATGATAAATAATGCGGGTATTAGTAGTTGAAGATGAAATATTATTAGCTGAACAAATAAAGCATCAGTTAGTACAGCAGCAATTCAGCGTCGATATTGCACAGGACGGCGATGATGGCTGGTTTAAACTGGCTGAATACCCCTATGATTTGGCCGTTATCGACCTCGGTTTGCCTAAGATGGACGGTTTGAGTCTTATTCGCAAAGCGCGGCAAAAAGAGATTAAAACCCCTATCATCATTCTTACCGCCCGTGGTAGCTGGCAAGAAAAAGTAGAAGGTCTGGACGCGGGTGCTGATGATTATTTAACCAAGCCATTTCATGGTGAAGAACTACTGGCACGATGTAATGCGTTAATTCGCCGGGCAGCCGGACAACCAGACCCAACCCTCAGTGCCGGCCCGGTATCACTTAATAGTCGAACGCAACAGGTGTGGCTGCATGAAGTCGAAGTTAGCCTGACAGCCTACGAGTATAAGGTCCTTGAATATTTCATGCTAAACCCGAGTAAGGTTATTTCTAAAACAGAATTAACCGAGCATATCTATGATCAGGATTTCGATTTAGACAGCAATGTTATTGAAGTTTTTGTGCTCAGACTCCGGAAGAAGCTTGATCCTGACGGCGAGCTTAAACCGATAGAAACACTGCGCGGCCGTGGCTATCGTTTTAACCTGACTATTAGTTAAACAATATGACTCTGTCACTCAAGCTACGCCAGGGCTTGGTCAGCATTGTCTTGTTATTACTGCTGTTACCGAGCTCTTTTATTGCCATAGATCAGGCGTTTTTCACCCAGCTTCTTACCAGTGCCGAGCAGAAGCTTGAAGTGCATATGTACGCCATGTTGTCTGATCTTAAAATTATTGATGGCAAAATTGAGCTGAGCAATAACACCTTGTCACCAGATTTTTTCCGACCCGACTCTGGTTTAAGTGCTTATGTAACCAGTGTTGGCAACAACAATACCGATGCGATTGTCTGGCAATCGGACTCGTCATTAAGCCAGAGTTTCAGCCCACCGGATACCAATCTGGTACCGGGTGAGCATTCGTTTTATTCGTATAGCAGCGCCAATGAGCAGTATTGGCTATTAAGTATTGCCCTGTTGTTTGATTCTGGCGAGCAAACCCGGCCATTAGCGATTCATATTGTGCAAACCAACTCAATGTTAATTGCCCCATACCTCAGCTTTCGTAATACATTACTTACCTGGTTTATCTGGATTGCAGCGGCACTGGTGCTGTTAAGTGTGCTGGCGTATTACTGGACCACTAAGCCACTGACTAAACTTGATCAGGAAATTCGCAAACTAGAAGGCGGCGAGCAGGATCACCTGAACGGCCAGTACCCGGTAGAGCTGACCAATATTAAAGAAGACTTAAACTTGCTGCTCGCGAATCAAAACCGGCAAAAGCAGCGCTATCGTAATCATCTTAGCGATTTGGCGCATGCATTAAAAACCCCGGTAGCCGTGCTTAAAACCTCCCCCCTAAGTGAGCAACCGGAATTGAAAGAGCAACTCGACCGGATCAGTGCCATGATCGAGCATCAACTAAAGCGTGCCAGCAGCTCTGGTCAGGACATATGGAAAAAGCAATTTGATATCCTGCCTCATGTCGATAAGTTGTGTAATGCGTTGCAAAAAATTTATCGGGATAAATCGCTAAATATTGAAGTTGACTGTGCAGACAATGCAACATTCCGGGGTGATGAAACAGACTTAATGGAAATTCTGGGTAATTTACTGGACAACGCCTGCAAAGCCTGTAAACGCCAGGTAAAACTGACAGTTATACAAAATCCACTCAATTTAATAATCGAGGATGACGGTCCGGGCATTGCCAAAGATGCCAGAAAAAAACTTTTTACACGAGGTACCCGGCTCGATACCTATAAAGATGGACACGGGGTTGGTCTTTCTATTGTTGCCGAACTCGTCTCTTCGTACTCCGGCGGTATGCAAATTACTGACAGCCCGCTAGGTGGCGCCCGTTTTGAACTTATTTTCCCTGAATAACCATTATGGCAGGGGTTTAAGCTTAATAAACACTGATCGCCCCACTACTTCCTACCGTAAGCTTTACGAATTATTCTGAGGATCAACTGTTATGGAACTTAACCCGGCCACCATTAAAATTAAAAACCTGCGTTTACGAACTTTCATCGGTATTAAAGACGATGAAATTAATAATAAACAGGATGTAATCATTAATGCCAGAATCCAGTATAGCGCCAATAATGCCGCTAACAGCGACGATATGAGTAACGCACTGAATTATCGCACTATTACCAAGCAAATCATTGAGTTGGTTGAGATGAATCGCTTTAGTTTGCTTGAGAAATTAACGGCTGATGTGTTAGCGCTTGCTAGTGCTCATCCGGCAGTGCGCTTTGCGGAAGTAGAGATAGACAAGCCTCATGCGCTACGATTTGCAGACTCTGTGTCGCTTACCCTGTCGGTAAACAAATAATAAAACAGACCACAGTCCGCTATACTTAGCGGCAATCGGTAAACAGACAGGAGCATTTCATGCGTATTTTAGTTACTGGTGGAACAGGTTTAATTGGTTCTGCGTTGCTTAAATACTGGCGTGATCAACATCAGATAACGGTGTTAACCCGCCAGCCTGTTGCCGGTTTGCAACAAAATGCTGCAGTTAGCTATATAAATAACCTCAAGGACGTCGACTTTAATCAACTGGATGCGATCGTTAACCTGGCTGGTGAACCTATCGCTGACAAAAGATGGACTGATAAACAGAAGCAGCGAATTTGCAACAGCCGCTGGCAACTAACTGAACAACTTACTGAGTGTATACAAGCCGCTACAACACCACCGGCATGTTTAATTAATGGCTCTGCTGTTGGTTATTATGGCCGTCAGGGTAGCGAATTTATTTGCGAAGAGCACAGTGCTTTTTATCCTGAATTTAGCCACGATATCTGCGCCCGCTGGGAAAATATTGCCCGTCAGGCGGCAAGTGAAAAAACCAGAGTATGTCTGCTGCGCACCGGTATCGTGTTATCTGATCAAGGTGGTGCATTGAAGAAAATGCTGCCGGCGTTTCGGCTTGGCCTGGGTGGCCCACTTGGTAGTGGCCAGCAATACATGTCATGGATCCATATTGATGACATGGTAAAATTGATCGACTTTTTGCTGCAGTCTCCTACCCTGCAAGGTCCGTTCAATGCGGTTGCCCCTAAAGCGGTGACTAACAAACAATTTAGTCAGGCCTTGGCAGAGCGGTTAAATCGTCCGGCAAAGCTCGTTATGCCGGCTTTTATGCTGCGGCTGATGTTTGGTGAAATGGCCGATATTCTATTATTCGGACAACGCGTCGTACCACAACAGGCACTGGATGCAGGATTTAAGTTCGAATATCCAAAGCTGCCAGCAGCGCTGGCAGATTTAGATATTTAAGCGGTTTAGCACGGGTTAGCTTTGAATAACCCGTCTGATTAGTACCGCACCAGGGATCTGCAACAGCCGGCGTAATTGCCACCAACCCAGCAAACTAACAGCGACAATGCCAATAACCGGTCCCATCCACCATAACGCAAAATGGAATTGAAATGGCATTTCAAATACCCGTTGCTGTAAGGTCATCAACAACAATTCTGCCAGTACTGTCGCGAACAATCCCGCCAACGCCCCCAAAAAGGCAAACTCCAGCAACAATGCATTGCGTAAAAACACATATTTGGCCCCCAGAGTCCGCAAAATTGCTAGCTCTTGCTCACGTTGCTCCAGCGTGGCCTGCACCTGAGCGACCAGCACCAGTGCAGCAGCAAGCGCAATAATGATCAGAATAAAGCTTAAAGCAATGGTCACCTGAGCAATAATATCGTTAACCTGATTAATAATGGCATCGACACTGATCACGGTTACCGTTGGCATTTGTCGGGCGAGCTGGTTTATCAGTTTGCCGCTGCCTTGCTCAAGATAAAAAGCGGTAATGTAGGTTGCCGGAAAAGTCGCCAACACATCAGGGCTTAATATCATATAAAAGTTAGGCTGTAAGCTGTTCCAATCAACCTGACGAATACTGGTCACCGTGGTCGAAATTTGCTGGCCGCCAAGTGAGAAGTCTAGTGTGTCACCCAACTTTAATTGTAAGCGCTCGGCTATTTCCTGTTCTACCGAAACTTCGGCAGCGGTAGTGTCGGTAAACCACTGTCCCTCAATAATTTTATTATTATCGGGTATTTCAGCAAGCCAAGTAAGGTTTAACTCACGCCCGACGCCAACCCGTTGTTCACTGCGATCTTCTTTCGAGGCTTCCTGCTGCAGTGTTTCATTATTAATGGTAATTAACCGGCCTCGCACCACCGGATAGAAAGGTTCTGGCTGTAGGTTATTGTTTTGCGTAAAAGCAGTGACTTGTGCTCTTTGCTCGGCGCTGACATTAACCAGAAAATGGTTAGGCGCGCCTTCAGGAATTTGCTGCTGCCACTGACCAATTAATTCAGCTCTTAGAAAATACAGCAATAAGGTCAGGAAAATTGCCAGGCTAAAGGTGATCAGCTGAAAACTATTGGGCCATAACCTGCGCCGCAAATTAGCTAAAGCCAGGCGGCCAGCACTGCTTTGGCCTGCTGCCACCGGCCGGGCCAGCTTTACCATTACCGCAGCAAACCCCAATAACATAGCAGCAAATAAACCGCAAAGCAGAAACAGGCCAACACTAATTAACAGCTCACCACTAAACAACCACATTAAACCCCAGATAGCCCCTGCCCCAAACAGCAGTTGCCATTTATCCAGTTTCATTGCCACGGCGGGTTGTTTTAATACTTCGATAGCTGGTGTTTTCGCCAGCTGCCATAAGGGTCTGGCAGCAAATAACAGCGCGCAGATAATACAGGTCAGGGTACCCAAAAGCAGCGGTCTGACACTAAACTCTGTTCGATAATCACTAATGTAATGACTAATCCCAAACTCGGCAGCAAAAATCGCCAGCTGACCACCCAGTAAACCCAGCACCAGACTAAACAACACCACCAAGCACAAATGGCTGCCGTAAAGCAGCCTGGCTTTGGCGGTGGTTGCCCCCAGTGCTTTAATAATGGCAACAGCTTGAGTGTGCCGCTGACTATAGCGACTAGCGGCCACTGCAGCAGCACACGCCGCTAATACAATACCCAACAGGCCTGCAAGCAATAAAAAGCGCTCTGCCCGCTCCAGAGCGCTGCCAATTGCAGATTCGCGGTCTAGGTTTCGCCAGCGCTGATGCACACTCAGCAGCGGCTGCAGTTGCTCTGTCAGCTCATCTAGAGCGGCAGTATTACCAGAAAATAAATACCGGTAGCTAATTCGGCTGCCGGGCTGCACTATATTAGTCGTTGGCACGTCAGCCAGGTGCATTATCACCCTGGGCGAGCCGCCAAACACACTTAACGGGGCATCAGGTTCGTTGATGATAACCCCGCCTACCACCAACCGTGCTTCTCCAAGCTCAACGCTATCACCGGGCTGTACTTGCAACAAATCCAGTAAGCGGGCTTCAAACCATACTTCGCCGGGGGTTAATTGCCCGGCTGGGCCAGAGGTAATGCTCGCAGAGCGATGCAATACTAAATCTCCGCGCAGAGGATAACTGTCACTAACTGCTTTGATGGTGGCCAGTTGCATTTGCTCGCCGGCAAATAACATAGAGTCAAATTGCATCTGGCGGGCAGTTGCCACATCAAGGCCGGCGGCCACAGCAAACACGTTGTCATCAAATGGCTGGCTTGACCCTAACACTCTGTCCGCTGCAGTAAACTGGGCACTGCGCTGTTGCAACGCACTTTTAACGCTTTGGGTAATACCACTTAAACTGACTACAGAGCCCACCGCCAGAAACAGGGCAAAGGCGATCACCCATAATTCCCCCCGCTTTAACTCACGCCAGAACAAGCGACCTGCAATACTAGCCCACATTCGCGGTATCCTCTGCTGAAGGTTCTGAGGCAACAAAGCGACCCGAGCGCATCTGGAACTGGCGCTGACAACGCTTAGCCAACTCAGCATTATGGGTAACCAGCACTAATGTCGTTCTCTGGCTGTCGTTCAGTTCAAATAATAAATCTTCAATCATTTTACCGGTTACCGCGTCCAGATTAGCGGACGGCTCATCAGCAAACAGAATGGCTGGCTTGGTGATAAACGCCCTGGCAATAGCCACCCGCTGCTGTTCACCACCGGACAATTGTGATGGAAAAAAATCTGCTCTGGCGCTTAGCCCCACCTGATCTAACAATGCCAGCCCCCTTTCGCGGGCCTTTTTATCGCCTGAGAGCTCAGCGGGTAAAGTCACATTTTCTAAAGCAGTTAAACTTGGTAACAATAAAAACGACTGAAATACAAAACCCACATCTCTGGCTCTTACCCCAGCCCGCTCGTCTTCAGACATGTTATGTAAGGAGTGACCGGCCATTTCGATTGCACCGGCGCTTGGGATATCCAGCCCGGCCAGTAAACTAAGTAAGGTCGACTTGCCTGATCCGGAAGCGCCAACTATTGCCACGGTTTCCCCCCGATTGATTGTCAGGCTAATATCATGCAGGATAGTCAGTGATCCCTCCGGGACCTTGACACGTTTAGCAAGGTTTGTTGCTTTGATATGTAATTCAGGTGTGTTATTCATGCGTATCGTCTTATTGTTGTTAATCAGTTTAGCCAGCCACTTTTCTTATGCTGACAAATTACTCATTCTGGGTGATAGCTTAAGCGCCGCGTATGGTATGCAGCAACATCAGGGCTGGCCGGCGCTGCTACAGAAAAATACCGATTGGCAGCTTATCAATGCCAGTATCAGTGGCGAAACCACTTCTGGTGGCCTGGCCAGGCTGCCAGCGCTGTTAGCGGAGCATCAACCTGATGCGGTGCTGATAGAACTGGGCGGTAACGATGGCCTGCGAGGCTTTTCGGTAGAGCTAATCCAGGCAAACCTGAATAAAATCATTACACTGGTCAAGCAGCATAAAGCGCAGCCAGTGTTAATGCAAATACGGATCCCACCTAATTATGGACCACGCTACGTTAGACAATTTACGG
>NZ_JBFJPY010000089.1:0-13853 GCF_041616895.1 Arsukibacterium sp. | reverse complement strand
TTAACGATAGCGAATTCGTAGCGGTCCTGCGGTTGCTGATCGGGCCCCAATGGCGTAAACACCACACCATAACCTTGGGGGAATAAGCCGGTTATTCTCAGTAGCTGGTCAACCAGTAAACCACTATATTCATTTCGCCTTGCCCCCTCCCGCATGAGTAAAGCCGCCTTAGGCAGTAGTGCGTAGTTAAAGCGCTGCCGGCCAGGTAATACAATTGACGTATACACTTGCGGTACCTTTAATAAGCTACCAAACAACGTTTTATCACCCGGATTTAACTGCAATAGCTGGCTAAGCCAGTGCAAGCGTTGCTGTTGGGCCGCAAGGTAGTTATCGCGCTCAGTTCTGTCGTTGCCAATGTACGGTGCTATGCCAAAACCCTGTTGCAGTAAGGCCAGGCTGGCATCGCTACTAATTTTAAGCAGCCTTTCCCGGTCTGTCAGGCTTAACGGCCGGCCAGAATCAAACTGCGCCAGTTCGCCCTGTACTACACCTAATGCCTCGGGATGCAATAAGCCAATGTCCTGCAGTAAAACGGCCATAACAATGGGTAGCTGGACGTTTTGCCGGTACGGGCAATCGTCGGGTGCCTGGCGGTTTCGCAGCTGATAATGGCTAACCAGCGCAGGATCGTCCAGCAGTTGCTGGGCTAATAAATGGTCTAACAGACGCAGGCTAAGGACCGCCCGATAGAGCGGTTTATAAGCAAACTGCACCAGTTCACGCTGGCGTTTTTCTGTTGGCACCATAATTTGCAGACAGCCGAGTAAACGGGCGCTGAAGGCCAGGGTTTCGCTGTTGTTATCGCCTTCTGACAATTGCAGCAACTGTTCGGCCAGCAGTTGCAAGTCTGCCCAGCGCATTAAGCGGGCCTTTTCGTCCTGATACTGTAGCTCGCTGTATTGCTGGCGGGCTTGCTGGCGCTGAGCCTGGCTGGCTTTGGCGTCTTGCTGCAGTTGCTGCCAGCGTTGTTCGGCTTGTTTTAGTGCCGTTTGTTGCTGGCGATAGCTGGCAAAAAACGCTTTGCTGCGCTGAAAAAAGCAGCTGGCGCTGCTGGAATATAATGTCTCCAGTAAACGTTCCAGCCGGTACACCATGACCGAACTTTTAGCGGATTTTTTCACCGGACAGCTTCCTTTATTGCAGAAGGGGTTGCAGGCATTTATTACCTCATATCGCATGCTACGTGACATTTGCTACGAAACATAGCCTGAGTTAACCAAAATGAAAAATCTGGCTTGGCTTGCACCAGTTTGGTTACTGCCAGATGAAGGTTGCGCCATTTTAGCGCTTGTGAATACGTATTCATATTGCCAGTTGCCCCAAATAGGTTAATAACTAAGCTACAACAATGATGGCTGCATTATTTCGTGCCCGGTCAGATGGCCTTAGTAGCATGGAAAGCGCAACTAACAATAATAACAAAACGGGGACGAAAGTATGAATAAGTTTAAGCTTAGTCTGCTTAGCCTTGCTGTCAGTGCAGCAGGGCTAAGTTCGTTGGCGGTAGCTCAGCAACAACCGCCGGCAGAAGACAATGCTGCAGAAGAGCAGCAGGTTGAAGTAATCCAGGTACGTGGCTTTGCCAGCAGCCTGTTTCGATCGCTTGATAGTAAACGCTTTGGCGATGTGGTGTCAGAAACCATTTCAGCTGATGATCTGGGCGCACTGCCCGATGTATCAATCGCCGATGCGCTAACCCGCTTGCCGGGTATTTCCGCGGTGCGTACCGGCGGCCAGGCAGCAGAGATTAACATTCGGGGTATGTCAGGCGGTTTCGTTTTTTCTACTTTAAACGGCCGCGAGCAGGTGTCTACCAGCGGCAAGCGCAATATTGAGTTTGACCAGTATCCTTCTGAGTTAATTAATTCCGCTGCAGTGTATAAATCACCTAAAGCATCGTTAATTGAAGGTGGCGTCGCCGGTACGGTTGAGCTGAAAACCGCCAGTGTATTACTGAATGAAAAAGACCACAGTTTTAACGCTAATCTGCGTGGTATGTTCAATGACCGTGCCGATGAAGTGCCAGATGGTCAGGATACCGGCCATCGCTTTAGTTTTTCCTATCAGGGCAAGTTTCTCGATAACACCCTGGGTCTGGCACTAGGTTACGCCAGGCTATACCAGCCCAGTGTCGCCACCCAGTTTGTGGGTCTGGCGTATAACGGCCGGAAAGATGTGACCGGTGATGAGCAAAACGAGTTTATCAGTGAAGGTTTTGAAATTCAGCACTTAGGCGGTGAAGAAACCCGCAACGGTTATCTGGGTTCACTGGAGTGGCAGCCGCATGATGCATTTAGTTTAAAAGCTGACGCCTTTATTTCCCAGTTTGACAAAGAGTCATTCGCTCGCGGCTTTCGGGTGAAATTTGGCGGTGACGCTGCCGCCGTCGGTAACCCGGTATTAAACAATCGTTCTGTGATTGGTGGTACCTTTAACCGCACCTCACAAAGCTTTACCCGGGTAGAAATTGTCAACGATGATAACCGCGACTATGACGAAGTAAAGAGTTTCGGGGTTGCCGCGAACTGGGATGTGAACGATCGCACCAAGCTGGTATTTGATGTATCGCACTCCACCGCAGACAGTAATTTCAGAAACGGCCTGCTCTGGGCTCTGGTCGCTGAAGATGCCACGGTTGCCTCACCGCAGCTGGATACTAATGTCTCCATTTCCTACTTACTAAACGGTTTGGATTTGCCCAGCATAGGTTTTAACCAGGCTGATACCTTCTCTGATATTGATCGGGTGATGGTCAGCAAATACGGTATTTATCCATTTGTTAACAGTGACGAAGTAAACGCGGTAAAACTGGACTTGAGTTACGATCTCGACTTACCGGTTGTCAGGTCGGTTGAAGTGGGGGTGCGCTATTCCGAGCGGACTTACAGCAACGATCGCTCAGTGTTTGAATATGGCAGCGATGGTGGCTTCTTAAATTCGCAGCCGCCACTGCGCTTAACCGCAGATATGGTTGATGTTGTCGATTTTAGCGGCGATTTTGCTACCTACCCCAGCTATTTAGCAATCGATCTGGATAAAGCGCTTAACGCCTGGTTTCCGGAAGGGGTGCCACAGCCGGTACAAACCTGGGGTGCAGGCAATGTCGGGGTAGTAAACCGCGATCTCACCTCAAACGTCGATACCAGCTGGTCTGTATTGCAAAGTGGTGAGGTGTATGAAGATGTCCTGGCCGCCTATTTAATGGCGAACCTGGACACCGAAATTTTCGATTTACCTTTAACCGGTAATATCGGCGTGCGGCGGGTAACAACCGATCAGTCGGCCACTGACCTGACAGACGTCGGCGGTGACGTATTGCTTGGCGCGCAAAACATTACCGATGACGCCGGCCTGGTGAATAACCAGTATGCACCGGGTATTCTGGGTGATAAATATACCCATTACCTGCCCAGCATTAATTTAAATTTAAATCTGACCGACAATACCTATTTGCGTTTTGCGGCAGCGAAAGTAATTTCACGCCCGCCAATTAACCGGCTGGCGTCCAATACCTCAATTAATATCAGTGATGATGGCGAAATTAGCGGTTCCAGCTCGAACAGCCCGTTCCTGCGGCCGTTTGAAGCTAACCAGTTCGATTTGTCTTACGAATACTACTTTAGCAGCGGTGCTGTGGTTGCTGCGTTATTTTATAAAGATATTCAGAACTTTATTAACGACTTTACCATTCAGGAATTTGACTTCGCCGGTGCTGGTTTTGCCGTGCCCGACGTGATTATCAACGAAGATGGTGTGCCACGTACCACCTTTAATGGTGCGTTTTCCACTGCGGTCAACAACGACCGTGGCGGCTATATCCGCGGCCTGGAACTGGCCTACACCCACGTGTTCGACTTTTTACCTGATTTTTGGTCGGGGCTGGGGGTAAGCGGCAGTTACTCTTACACCGAAAGTGAGATAGAGCTGATCAATGACCTTGGCGGTGAAGCGATAATTACTACCTTTGAAGGCTTATCTAAAAATGTCTTTAACGGAACCTTATTTTGGGAGCATGAGGGAGTGGAAGCGCGGGTTAATGCCCGGTATCGCTCACCCTTTGTGTCCAGTCAGGTAGGAATTGATGAACAAATTACTAACTTCGATAGCGAGTTAGTGGTTGATATGCAATTTGGTTACGAGTTTAACGACAACCTGAAGTTGTTGTTCCAGGTAAATAACCTGACCGATGAGCCCACCAAGAGTTATTTTGGTGATAAAGCGCAAACCGGCACCCTACAGTTTTTTGGTCGCCAGTACTTTGTTGGCGCGGTGTACTCGTTTTAACCCGGCATAACGTCATGGCGCTGGCCAGGCCGGCACTGACGAGTAACAGAATAATCTGGAGTAACTGAATAATGCGTAATATAAAAAGGTTGAATCCAATGCCTTTCAATGTAAAAAAAATGCTCAGACTGAGCGCGCTGGCGGTAACCTTAAGTGTGTTAGCCGGCTGCGGCGATTCGACCGAGCCAGGCCAAGAGCTGCTAACCTGTAATGTACCGCAAATACCGAATGCTGGTGGCAGTGCTTGTATCGACCCACCACCGCTGTCCTGCCCGACCGGTACTTTTCCTGATGCCAGTAATGAAAGCTGCGTCAGTGGTCGCGACCCGAATGCGCCAGACCCGGTGGTATTTGCCGGTGAAAACCAGGCAGTGTTGTTTTATAACCGGCCGCAGGATGATGCCTACGATGGTTATCGGCTGCATACCTGGAACAACGAAGCTTGTGATGCCTATGCACCATCCTCGATAGCGGCTGCCTGGTCTAACGGCCTGGTGCACGATGGGGTTGACCCGAATTACGGTGCGTACTGGATCCTTGATTTGAAACCCGGCTACGCCGGCACCGCCGAAGCCTGTGGTAACTTTATTATTCACATCGGTACTGAAGATTCAGGCAAAGACCCTGGCCCGGATATGAAAATGCCATTGTCGCAGGATGATCCTGACTTTGCCCGGATGAACTGGGTATTCTCCGGCGTAAACGGCGTGTTTGAATTTCCGATCTTATCACTGGGAGTCAGTATTCAGGGTGCATCAGGCCACTGGCTGGATACCAATACCTTTATCTGGAATACCACGGCAGCCGACACTGCGCCGGTAGTAAAGCTGTTTTATTCAGCGGATGCAGAGCTGGAAGTCAACAATGATGACGAGCTGGAAGGCAGTAGCATTGAACTGACGCCAGTGGAACTAAGTGATGCGCAAAAAGCCTTGGTGCCCCATATGGCCAATGCCGCTGCGTTTAGTGTTGATTTTACCGCAGATGAAGCCAAAGCGATGGCGAAAAACCAGTTAGCACTTGCTGCCTATAACAGCGAAGGTGAACTGGTTGCTGCCAGTTATGTGCAGGTAGCTAAAGTGCTGGACGCCCTGTACGCCAGTGGTGAAACCAGTGCCCTGAACGCCAGCTTAGGGGTGCAGTACAGCAACGGCAATGTTACTGCTGCCGTATGGGGCCCAACGGCTCGCAGCATGACCTTAAAAGTGTATAACAGCGATAAAACCGTAGCTGCCAGTCACCCGATGAGCCTCGATGCGCAAACCGGCGTCTGGTCTTATTCTGGTGCTGCTACTGCGCTGGATCGCAAATTCTACCGTTATGAAATCACGGTTTATCACCCGTTAACCCGGGCGGTGGAAACCATTGAAAGCACCGATCCCTATTCGGTTAGCTTATCGACCAATGGCCGTTACAGCCAGTTTGTTAATCTGGCCGATGCCGATTTAGCCCCAGAGGGCTGGAGCGATCGCACTGTGCCGGTGGTCGCGAACCCGGAAGATAGCGTAATTTACGAAGGCCATGTTCGTGATTTCAGTATTCGTGATGCCAGCACCTCAGCGGCCAACCGGGGTAAATACCTGGCATTCACCGAAATGGACTCTGCGCCGGTAAGCCATCTGAAAAAACTGGTTGAAAACGGCTTAACCCATTTCCATGTGTTGCCATTAAATGATCAGGCTAACATTGAAGAACGTGCTAACCGTCGGATTAACTTAACTGATACGGTAGCGCAGCTATGTGCGTTAAATGCCGATGCGCCGGTTTGTGGTGTGGAAAGTGCCAGCGCGACGCTGCAATCTCTGTTGGAAGGTTACTTGCCGTACAGTGATGATGCACAGGCCCTGGTCGAGTCTATCCGTCGGATTGATGGCTTTAACTGGGGTTATGATCCCCATCACTTTATTGCGGTAGAAGGCAGTTATGCCTCTAATCCGGAAGGTGCAGTGCGGATTAAAGAAGTACGGGCCATGGTGAAAGCGTTAAACGATATTGGTCTGCGGGTGGCGCTGGACGTAGTGTACAACCATACCAGCAGTTCAGGCCTGTTTGATAACTCGGTATTCGATAAACTGGTACCGGGCTACTACCACCGTTATAACGAAACCAGCGGTACCATTGAACGTTCTACCTGCTGTGAAAACACCGCGACTGAACACAAAATGTTCGACAAGTTTATTAAAGACTCGCTGGTTATTTTAGCCCGTGACTTTGGCTTTAATGACTTCCGCTTCGACATTATGGGCCACCACCCGAAAGATAACCTGTTAGCAGCGCGTGAAGCTGTGCGTGCGGTAGATGCCAATGCCTATTTCTATGGTGAGGGCTGGAATTTTGGTGAGGTAGCGAATAACCGCTTATTTACCCAGGCCAAGCAGCAGGATATGGCAGGTACTGAAGTGGGTACCTTCAATGACCGGATCCGCGAGGGTGTGCGCAGCGCCGCCATTTTCAGTGGAGTTAATAACGATGGCAATCTGGCCGAGCAGGATATTATCCGCATCAGCCTGGCCGGTACCTTAAAAGATTACGTGCTGAAAAATTATCGGGACATTACCGGCCCGGCCTCCAGCGCTAACTGGAATGGTCAGGCAGCAGGTTATGCCGAAGATCCGGCTGATATTATTAACTATGTCTCTAAGCACGATAACGAAACCCTGTGGGATATTCTGCAAAGCCGGTTACCTCAGCCATTAACGGTGACTGAGCGGGTGCGGGCGCAGAATATGGCTATTGCCATTCCGTTAATGAGCCAGGGTATTCCGTTCCTGCAAATGGGCGGTGACTTCCTGCGTTCCAAGTCGATGGACCGCGACAGCTATGACTCAGGTGACTGGTTTAACTATGTTGATTTCACCATGCAAACCAACAACTGGGCGGTAGGCTTACCACTGGCCGAGAAGAACCGAGATAGCTGGGATAGCATTGCGACCTTATTCCTGAACCCCAATACCAGAGCAAGCAGCACCGATATTATGTTCGCCTCTGATGTATTTGCTGAGTTTCTGGCGATACGCAGTGGCAGCCCGCTATTCCGCTTAACCACAAGTCAGGATGTTATCGACCGGGTGGGTTTTCATAATATTGGCAGCAACCAGACCCAGGGTGTGATTGTCATGTCGATTGATGACGGCACAGGCTTGACTGATCTGGACCCAATGCGTGATGCCTTAGTGGTAATGATTAACGGTACGGCGCAGGAGCAGTCGCATACTGTGCCTACCGCAGCCGGTTTTGACTTACACCCGCTGCAGCAGGCGTCTGCTGATAGTATGGTAACCATGGCCAGCTTTACAGCCGGCACGGACGAAGGCACCTTTACCGTACCAGCCTACAGCATGGCGGTATTTGTTAAAGCCCAGCAGGGTGAGCAAGGCCCTGGTTTAGCGGCCGATGCCACTTTAGGTGCGCCGGATATTCCACCATACGAAGCCACTACCGTGTTTGTGCGCGGTGGCATGAATGGCTGGGGTGAAAGCGATGCCTTTAACTATGACGGCGCCGGTATCTACAGTGCCACATTAAATATCGATGCGGGTAGCTACGAGTTTAAAGTTGCCTCAGGTGACTGGTCTACCGTAAACCTGGGTGCAGGCGCAGCGGGTAACCAGGTTGCGGTTGATACGCCGATTGTTATTGAGCCAAGTAATGACAACCTGCGGATAGACATTCCAAGCACCTCTGCTTATGTGTTTACGTTAAACGCGGTCAATTCGGCTGCACCTACTCTGACGGTAAGCGAGTATGTGCCTTACGGTTCTACTACCGTGTTCTTGCGTGGTGGTATGAATGGCTGGGGCGAAGTCGACGCCTTCCAATACCTGGGCGCCAACCTGTACAGCGTGGATATCAGTATCACGGCTGGTAACTATGAGTTTAAAGTTGCCTCCAGTGACTGGGCCACGGTAAATATGGGCGCAGGGCCAGCCGGTGCCACAGTAACCGAGGGTGCTCCCCTTCGTATTCAGGGCAGTAACGACAACCTGAACATGAACTTTGCCGAAAACGCGGTATATAACTTCCTGTTAGATGCTACGTTAACCGAAACGCCAGAGCTAACGGTTACCAAGCAATAACCTGGTAATAAATGAAAAAAGCTGCAGCCGGTCTGCAGCTTTTTTTTGATTCTAAAGTGGGGGACTGCTATGGCATTAGCAAGCACTTCGCCTGGGTAGGGTAAGCACTGTCAACTACGCTGATAAACTTTTAAAGTTTAAGTCGTCGGTTCACATAAACCAGCCTGGTCAGCAGTCATCGTTTTAGAAAAATCGTAAGGTAGCGTCAAGGCATTTAGCTTTTGGTTGAATTCAGTTAACAACATTGCCTCCGGATGGTGAATATTCACTGCCATATGCAGCGTTTTCATTTCATATTCGCTATGGTTGAACTGTAAAACCTGCTTAAAGGGCTTCAGTTCAGACTCGGTGGCAATAAGATACTGCATGACATCGTAGTCAATAACCGCAGCGTCTAGCCGAAGATGAGCCAGTCGCAGCAAATTCTGTTTATCATTCAGGCTGATTTCGACCTTAAGTAGCTTGTCATTAATCATGTGGTCAATGGAAGTGGTATTGATGTAATCCTGCACCACACCAAGCCGGTAGTTTTTTAAATCTGCCGCTGAAGCAATCTGCAGCGGTGCGCTGGAATGCTCGGCCAGACCAACATGACTATAACCAATACAACCAGACAGTTTTAAATCATCATGTTCCAGTGGGTATTCCGGGAAGTAGGCCAGATATTTTGGATCAGGGCCTTTACTGAATTTAACGGCACGCGACCAGGGCAAAAAGTCTATTACCACCTCATAACCCATTTGCTGAAATATATGCCTAACCAATTCAGCGGTTTTACCACCATTAGCTAACTGTTGCCCGGTATAGGGTGGCCATTCCAGCGACGCCAGATAAACTGTATTGGTGCTGTGCTGCAGCGCCTGATTGGCTGGTGCAGTAGCAGTCCATAGCAACCCCAGCAAGGTAGCAACCGACAGTTTATAATTTGACATAACGAAGTCTCACTTCTGGCAGAAGCTGATGCCAGCATAATGCGGCTGCTTACTGTCTATTTATGATAAGCATGGTAAAAAAAACCAATTGCGCAAGGTCAGTTTCAGGAACATATGCAGTATGCTACCAAGCTAATTAAGTTTGGAACAGGCACATCAATATGAGTCCATCAGTCATGGACAGGCACATCAAAACAATATGAGTCCATCAGTCATGGACAGGCACATCAAAACAGTGGGTTACAGACATAAGGGCTTAACACCGTTAACCACCATTACCAACACCTTGACAGTCTGCCACTCGGTAACTAACCTTAATGCTGTATATATAAACAGTATTGAGGTGCGATATGCCCAGACCCCGCAAAGCCCTTATCGCCATTGAGGACACTCCCTACTACCATGTAGTATCCCGCTGCGTGCGTCGGTCTTTTTTGTGCGGGGTCGACAGCACTACCGGCCAAAACTATGAGCACCGTCGTGCCTGGATTGAGCAACGCATTCGCCTACTGGCCTCACTGTTTGCTATCGATATTTGTGCCTACGTGGTTATGTCGAACCATTTGCACATAGTGGTCAAGCTTCATCCGGAAGAGGCGAAAGACTGGAGTATGCACGATGTGTTGTTGCGCTGGACCAGCTTGCACAAGGGCACCCTGTTGGTGCAGCGCTACCTGGCAAACAACGCACTTTGCGCGCTTGAACTGGAAACAGTGCGCAGCTGTGTAGAGGTTTACCGCCAGCGCCTGACCAGCCTCAGTTGGTTTATGAAGTGCCTTAACGAACCTATTGCCAGACAGGCCAATCATGAAGATGGTTGCAGCGGGCACTTCTGGGAAGCCAGATTTAAATCACAAGCACTGCTTAGTGAAGAGGCGCTGCTGTCCTGTATGGCTTATGTTGACTTAAACCCGGTTCGCGCTAATATCGCCAAAACACCGGAAAACTCTGACCACACCAGCATCAAAGAGCGGCTGACGCCCACATTCGATCTGGAACATGCTATTGTCGAACAAATCCGTCAAGGTAACCTGCAACACTTCAGGCACCCACTCAAGCCGTTGCTAATTTTTGAGGGCGCGCTGGTTGACGAGCCTCAACACGGTATCCTGTTTAACCTGTCTGACTATCTGCAACTGGTAGACTATACCGGACGCGCTATTCATTCAGGCAAACAAGGCGCCATAGCCGGACAACTGCCACCCATTGTGCTGCGGCTCAATCTCAGCCAGCAAGACTGGCTGACACGTGCCACCCAATTTGAGACGCGCTACAACACCCTCTTTAGCCGGCGCGCCTACCGCGACACAGCCTGATTAATTTCTGGCAAGCCCCATACTCATAAACATCGGCTTTAAACTTTAATCCGGGGCAAAAGTCATATCTCCACGTCCCTTAAAAACCACATCAGACTAGACCATTTACGCCGTCGGTCGCCATTCTTTGTTACATGAAACCCTGCATGAATGCATCCAGATCGGTGATGGATGAGATTACTTACATCGTTTCGGCTATGCCTGTCTGTAAAACGTTGCCTTTGAACCAAATGAAAAAAGCTGCAGCCGGTCTGCAGCTTTTTTTATGCCTGTTAGTAACATGAATCGGTGTGTAGCTGCAATTGTGTCAGAAAGCTGGTCTATACTAATGCTGGTTTTACTACAGAAGGAGACGCTGAATGAAGCAGGTGTTAGTGGGTATTATTGTATCGGTACTGTTATTAAGTAGCCAGCAGTTGCTGGCGCAGGAGCAAGGGCAAAGTATGCATTGCCAGTTAGGTGATGCCGTAAGGGTTGTTGAAGTCGTATACCCGAAGGGGGGTGAACTACCCTGCGAAGTGCAATACACCAAAGACGGTGTTACCGCTGTGCTGTGGCAAGCCAGCAACGAAGCGGGCTATTGTCAGCAGCAGGCCGCTAGCTTTGCCGATAAACTGCGGGGCTATGGCTTTGAATGCGTGGCCATGCCAGCAGCAAATAAGGCTGAAACGGGCGACGCCAGTCAGTAACCGGCTGTAGCGCTGTGTTGTGTTATCAGAGCGCCTGCTTTAGTGTGCCAAAGTGCTGAGCAGCTGCTGTGCCTGTTGTCTGGTGGCCTGTTGTATCTCAGTTACCGGTGCCGGGGTTAATAACGCACGCTGCAAATAGCCCTTTGCTTCGCCAGTCCGGCCGGCTTTTAGCAAAATTTGTGCGGCCTGAAGGTTGGCGTTAGCGTCGTGTGGCAGTGCATCGGCAATTATTTTTAAGGTTTTTAATAACATATCGCCATCACCCTGTTGATGATAATACCGGGCGTTGCGATTTTGCAGGCTTAGCCAGTCCAGTTCGCCCTTTACATACGCCTGGCCCCATTGCTGTTGCACGGTTTCTGCCTTAGGGAACTGTACCTGCTGCCGCTCCGGGCTGAACGGGTAGTCGGCTTTTAACTGTACAATGCGTAAATGGCCGGCATGCTCCTCGGCTGGCGTAATGGGTCTTTCCTGCCAGGCAACGCTTGCAGGTACGGCTCGCTGCCAGCTGCTCAATGCCTGGTTGCGCCCCAGCGCTTTATAAAAACTGTCGGCCAGCAAAAAATAACCCTGCACGTTAGGATGCAAATGCTCCAACAGCAGGCTGTTGCCAACAAGGCCTTGCGGTGAGTTAGCGATAAAAGCTGCTTCAGTGTCGACCAGCGTGGCATGGTAACGGCCGGCCAGTTCGCGGATTTTCTGGTTGACGGCCTCTGGCGCCCGAAAGCGCAGTAAATCGTGATCTTTGGCCAGCAAAAACTGTGCTCTGGCCTGTTCAGATAGGTCTCGTTGCTGGTATTGCCGGCCCAGTTGATAGTGAAAATCGGCTGACTGGGCGGCAGCGGCCTGTGACGCGAGCGTGGTCAGCAGTGCTGGATCGGCACTGGTATCTGCAGACGTCTCTGTGCTGGCATGTGTCAGTTGCTTTAGCTGCTCCTTTGCCGTTACCGGGATCGGTTTGCTGTTAAACGGCGGTTGGTCGGCTAAATTACTGACCAGCGTGCTGATATAAACCGGAATGCCAGCCCGCTGATATTTAGCCAGCAACAGGCTGAGATTGCTGTCAAACTGGTTAAGCCCGGCTTGGTACTGGGCTGAGTCTAAGGCAATATCTTTATCCCGCGCCACCCTGGCCATAAAAGTTCGGCTGCTTTCATCGGCGCCCTGCAGCGGTTGGTTCAGCTGCTGATACAATTGCTCCATTAACTGAAAACTGTGTAATTTACGCAAGCTGATGATCAGTCGGGTAGCGGCAGGGCTTTGGCTGGCCAGATAGTGCGAACCGACACCGAGCAACCCCAGATATTCGTTATGGCCGGCATAAATCAGAACGGCATCCGGTTTAATAGCAATAATTTCGTCAGCCAGATCCAGCAAGGTATAGCTGTTAACAGCTGAAAGCGCAGTGTTCACCACCTCAACTCGTTGCTCAGGAAAAGTACGGCTTAAACGCTGCTCCAGCATGCTGGCCAGCGATGCACCACCGCCGTATGGATAACCCGCCGCGGTAGAGCCACCTTGCACCACCAGCCTGATGGCATTATCAGGTTTTTCTGCCAGTACGAATGCGGGCTCCATTTTAACGGTTGGCAGCTGAGTATTATTGGCAAAATAACGTTTAACAATATCGGTTTCCGTCACCAGATAAGCCGGATTGGCCGGGTTTGTTTTAAATAAAGGCCAGTTGTTACCGGCGCCGGTGGCCCGTAATGCCAGTTCTGCCAGCAATAACACCAGCAGCGGTAATGTCAGGGCGATGGCCCGAAATATCCAAATTCGCATCGGGCTTAGTCTCCTGCTGTTAGTTGTTGAAGTAATTGCTGCTGCTGGCGCAGCGCCACGGGGTGCTGCGGCTGCTGTGCCAGTATCCGCTCTACTTCGGAAAGTGCCTGGCTAAGCTGTTGCTGATAATAATAACTGCGGGCCAGCATTAAGCGGTAGTCGATATTCTCCGGCGCAATGGCCACGGCTTTACGCTGATAGTGGGCTGCCAGAGGCAGTTGCTGGCTATCGAAATACAGTTGTCCTGCCACAAAAGCCATATGGCTCTCGGTAGGCAGTGCATCAGACAATAACGCCGCGACTTTGGCAGCATCGCTGATCCGGCCTTGTTGCTGATACAAAGTGACCAGTCGCTGGCTGGCATCAAGCCAGCTTAAACCGTTACTGCGCTTGCGTGCCAACGCAATAAAGGGGTTGCTGCTTGGCGCAAAGTTAACCGGTTGTGGCGAAGAGACAAACGGATAATCCGCAGTAAGCTGGCGCACTTTAAACTGTGCCAGGGCCAGGTCCACTTCTGTTAAGGGCATATCGGCCAACGCTTCGGCCGGGGTAACGGTGTTGCCGGTAGTGTTAAGGCCAAGTTGCTGCTGTACTTCCGGTAAAAACGCTTCAGCCAGCCAGAAGTAGCCGTTTTGATTTGGGTGTAAGTGCTCCAACATGAACGTGTTGCCGATAATGCCATCAGGGCTGTGTTGGCGCAGCACTGCCTCGCCATCAACCAATGGCAGCTTAAAATCGCTACTGAGCCTGGTTAGCGTGGCGTTAATGGCC
>NZ_JBFJPY010000088.1:0-14042 GCF_041616895.1 Arsukibacterium sp. | reverse complement strand
TTGTTTAAAGTGAAAAAAGGCAAGCAAGAGCAGTACATTAAGGACGAGCCGTCATTGGTTGAGCACTTAACGACTTTGGCGCTGGATGAAGCAACCCTGCATGTTAATGCTGATGCGCCGGGTATTGGTGGCGAACACCTTGAAAAACTGGTGCGCTTGTATCACAAAGTTACCGCCATTATTAACCGCTTAAGTCGGAAAATACCGTACAACCTGTTGAATGAACTTATTTATGTGACCGGCTTAAGCCCGGAAAACGTTAAAGATAAAACTGTAGTGGAAGCCTGGGTTAAAACCCTGGCGAAACGACTGGATGACAAAGAAGGTGATGGTTCCAGCTATAAGTATGACGTAATTGAAGATCGGGAACGTCATTTGTTCCAGCCTAAAATCATTATTCGGCAGCATGGTATCGATAATGAATATGCATTGCACTACGATTTTATTACCTCGCGTGACTATCAGAATATTGTTGCCCTGGGCGATGAAATTCGTGAGCTGATCGAAGAAGGTGGTTTTATTCGTCGCGGTGAGAAAGTAAAACCCGTTGAAACCTTTGTTGAAGCACTCGACTGGCTAATGGCCGAATCGAAGCGTGGCCTGTACATACAGCGCTATAAAGGACTGGGCGAGATGAACCCGGATCAACTGTGGGAAACTACTATGGACCCACAAAACCGGCGGATGTTGCAAGTTACCATCGAGGATGCCGTAGGTGCTGACCAACTGTTTGCCACCCTGATGGGTGACCACGTTGAACCGCGCCGGGCCTTTATTGAAGAGAACGCGTTGTACGTTGCCAATTTAGACGTATAGTTTTTTACCAGATAACAAGACAGGGGCTGCGGCCCCTCAGTCATTTTAGCGAGTTAGCAGCGCATGCATAAATACGATATTAAAACCTTTCAGGGCCTGATATTAGCCCTGCAGGATTACTGGGCACGTCAGGGCTGTGTACTTGTTCAGCCACTGGATTTAGAAGTGGGCGCCGGTACCTTTCATCCAATGACGTTTTTACGTTCTTTAGGGCCAGAGCCTACCAATGTGGCTTATGTGCAGCCATGTCGGCGGCCAACCGATGGCCGTTATGGCGAAAACCCCAACCGGTTACAGCATTACTACCAATTTCAGGTAATTTTAAAGCCGTCACCAGACAATATTCAGGAACTGTACTTAGGCTCGCTGCGTGAGTTAGGCATTGATACCCTGGTGCATGATATCCGCTTCGTAGAAGATAACTGGGAATCACCTACCTTAGGCGCCTGGGGCCTGGGTTGGGAGGTGTGGTTAAACGGTATGGAAGTGACGCAGTTTACTTATTTCCAGCAGGTAGGGGGCTTAGAGTGCCGGCCGGTAACAGGCGAAATTACCTACGGCTTAGAGCGCCTGGCCATGTATATCCAGGGTGTCGACTCTATTTATGACCTGGTCTGGACTGACGGCCCGTTAGGCCGGGTAAGCTACGGCGATGTATTTCATCAGAATGAAGTAGAACAATCGACTTATAACTTTGAACATGCTGATGTACCGGCGTTGTTTGCCCAGTTTGATCAGTGTGAAAAAGAAAGCCATTACCTGATTGAACAAGGCTTAGCCTTACCGGCCTATGAGAAAGTAATGAAAGCCTCTCATGCGTTTAATATGCTGGATGCGCGTCATGCTATTTCAGTGACCGAACGCCAGCGTTATATTTTGCGGGTTCGAACTTTGGCAAAAGCCTGTGCCGAAGCCTATTTTGCCAGTCGCGAAAAATTGGGTTTTCCGCTTTGTAAAAATGGCACGCAAACCCCGCAGGAGGCAAAATGAGCGCACAGGATTTTCTGGTAGAGATTGGTACCGAAGAGTTACCACCAAAGGCTCTTAAAACACTTGCTACCGCCTTTGCTGACAACATTGAAGCAGAGCTGGCCAAACAAGAATTAAGCCATGGCGACATCATCTGGTACGCTGCTCCCCGGCGTTTAGCCGTGCGGGTAAATGGCCTGGCAGCAAGTCAGAGCGATAAAGTAATTGAGAAGCGTGGCCCTGCCATTGCCGCTGCATTTGATGCTGACGGTAAGCCAACTAAGGCCGCAGCCGGCTGGGCGGCAGGGTGTGGCATCAGCGTAGAGCAAGCCGAGCGACTGGAAACCGATAAGGGCGCCTGGTTATTGCATAAGCAATTACAAAAGGGCCAGAGCACGGTTGCCTTGTTAGCTGACATTATTAAAGCCGCCCTGGCTAAATTGCCGATTGCCCGGCCTATGCGCTGGGGCAACTCCAATGCCGAGTTTATCCGGCCTGTGCATACCATTATTATGTTGTTTGGGAACGAAGTGGTACCCGCGACCATTCTGGGGCGCGACAGCAGTAATAAAAGTTATGGCCATCGTTTCCATGCGCCGGCGTTGGTTGAAATCGCTAACGCCGATGCCTATCTGAAGACGCTAAAACAAGCCTATGTGGTAGCGGATTACCACGAGCGTAAAGATACTATTGCCAAACAGGTAGCAGCAACAGCCGATAGCCTGGGTGCGGTAGCGCAAATGGATGATGCCTTGCTGGAAGAAGTAGCCTCATTAGTAGAGTGGCCGGTTGTGTTAGTGGGCAGCTTTGAGCAAAGTTTCCTGCAAGTACCGGCTGAGCCGTTAATTTCAACTATGAAAGATAACCAGAAATACTTCCCGTTGCTGGATAAGCAAGGCAAGTTAATCAACAAGTTTATCTTTGTAACCAATATTGAAAGTAAAGATCCAGCGCAGATAATCAGCGGCAACGAGAAAGTCGTGCGGCCACGGTTAGCCGATGCTGAATTCTTCTTTAAAACAGATCGTAAAACAAAACTGGTTGAGCGGCTGGAGAGCCTGAAAACGGTGTTGTTCCAACAACAGCTCGGTACTCTGGCAGAAAAATCGGAGCGGATCAGCAAAGTAGCGGCGTTTGTTGCGACAAAAATTGGTGCGGAAGCGGCCGCGGCTGAACGCGCAGGCTTATTATCTAAAACCGATTTAATGACCAATATGGTTGGCGAATTCCCGGAAGTGCAGGGCATTATGGGTATGCACTATGCAAGGCTTGATGGTGAAGACGAAGCGGTAGCGCTGGCACTAAACGAGCAGTATATGCCACGCTTTGCCGGTGATCAGCTGCCAACGCGTCTGGAAGGCGCTGCGGTAGCCATTGCCGACAAACTTGATACCTTAGTAGGTATTTTCGGTATTGGCCAAACACCGAAAGGTGACAAAGACCCCTTTGCGCTGCGCCGGGCGGCGATAGGCGCGCTGCGTATTATGGTTGAAAAAAAGCTGCCTCTGGATCTGGTTGAGGTAATTTCGTATAGCCAGCAAACCTTTGGCAGTAAGTTAAGCAATGCGAAAGTAGCTGAAGAAGTACTGGATTTTATGCTGGGCCGCTTCCGCGCCTGGTATCAGGACGAAGGCTACAGTGTTGATGTTATTCAGGCGGTGTTGGCGCGCCGGCCAACCAGCCCCAGTGATTTTGACCGCCGGGTAAGTGCAGTGGCTGAATTCAGCAAATTGGAAGCCGCCGCTGCGCTGGCTGCCGCCAATAAGCGCGTTGCCAACATTCTGGCTAAAGTCACCGAGAGTATACCTTCAGAAGTAAGCACTAACTTACTGCAAGAGTCAGCAGAGAAAGCGTTATACGAAGCCATAACGGTTGAACAAGCTTTTCAGAAAGAAGGCCATAATTATAGTGACAGCCTGGCGCATCTTGCCGGTATGCGTAATGTGATCGACAGCTTTTTTGATCAGGTTATGGTAAATGCTGATGATAATGCGGTGCGCTTTAACCGGCTGGCCCTGTTACAGCAATTGCGCGATCTGTTCCTGCAAGTCGCTGATATTTCAGTGCTGCAGTAACAGCGTTATAGTTTCAAAAAAAGAAAAAGCCAGCTTAATCGCTGGCTTTTTTGTTTGCGGAAAAGAATAAATAGCGCCAGCAGTTAAACTAAAGCAGAAATAAAAATTTATAAGCGTGAACCTGGTAACAGTTAGCGTCGTCTTTTTATAGCAACAACATCTGAATTGATAGTTGTATTAGCATTTCGTAAAACAGCTGGCAGATAAACGAGGAGCCGCATATGACAACGGATCAACAGATTAAACAGCAACTGGCCAGACAGGCCGCAGAGCTGGATAAATTAATGCGTGAAGAGCAGGGGCTGGAAAAAGTGCTGGCATCTGGTTTTAAAGGCGGACTGGGCGCTATTATGATTATTGCGTATATCCTGGCAACGCTATTGGCTATTGCTATTTTCTACTGCGGTTATCAGTTTTTTACGGTAGCGCCGGAACATAAGCTGCACTGGGGAATACTGCTACTATTGGTATTTCAGGCTCAGGTCGCCATCAAGCTATGGATTTGGATGGAAAGTAACCGAAGCTCTACTTTGCGTGAACTAAAACGCTTGGAGCTGGCAGTAGTGCAACTGACAAAAGTACCTTAGTTAATGCCTGATAGCAGGCATTAACTAACAAATTGCAAATAGCTTTCGCACAGACAAGATGGCAGTAGGCTTACTGCAGCGACTCCTGCTGTTTTGCCTGCTCCACCATGTTCCTGACATCATTGAGCAGCTGCTGTGCGTCATAGAGGATACCGTCTTTAATGGTGTAGCGGACGCCTTTCGTGCGGATAGCTTCATTATCGGCATTGAGCCGGTAGTGGCCGGTACCATATAAAACCTTAAAATTAGCTAACGGGTTTTCGGCAACGATAACCAAATCGGCTTTTTTACCTGGCACCACGCTACCAATTTGCTCGTCCAATCCCAGGGCAATCGCGCCGTTAAGGGTAGCCGCCTGAATCACTTCTAATGCGTTAAAACCGGCTTCACGCAGTAACTCCAGTTCCTGAATAAACGCAAAACCGTAAATTTTATAAATATAACCGGCATCGGACCCCACCGTAATACGGCCACCATGATTTTTATAGTCATTTAAAAACTGCATCCAGATCCGGTAATTCTCGCGCCAGGCAATTTCATTGTCGGTGGTCCAGTCAAACCAGTAAGAACCATGCGCATAGCGGCTTGGAGTAAAAAACTTGTTTAGCGTCGGCAAGGTATACTCTTGATGCCACTCTGCATTGCGCTGGGCGGCGGCATCGCGACTGGCTTCATAAATAGTCAGCGTAGGGTTAATAGTAAAATCGAGTGATATCAGCTCATCTCTCACCGCATTCCATTTATCTGAGCCGGGCTTGGCTGCCTGGCGCCATAATTCACCGGCAGCACTGAAACGATCCTGTTCGTTCTGGTAATTGTAATCAGCAGGGTAGTTCTGAATCGTCTGGCCGCTGAATAGCGCTTCCGGTAAGCCATACCAGTGCTCCATCGAGCCTAAGCCCATCCGAGCGCTGTCCAGCACATTGGTGCGGGCCACATTTAGCTGGGCATGGTGCATCATGGTGCCCAACTGCTGCTTGGTTGCTTCATCTAAAGCGGCGGCCATAATAGCAGGGGTGGCGCCAAAAAATTTAATGCCAGCGGCTCCGGCCTTTTTAATATCGCGCACCCATTTACGAGCCTGCTCGGGGTTAAACACAGGTTGTGGCAAGCCCTGGCCAAAACCAACATAGGCCACAATGCGGGGGGCGACGATTTTATTTTCAGCCGAGGCGTTAACATGTTTTAGGGTCCAGGCCAGGCCATTAAAGCTGCCCGGCTCCCGCACTGTGGTAATGCCGTGAGCAAGCCACAGTTTAAATACGTATTCAGCGGGGATGCCCGCGGCTGAGCCACCAATATGGCCATGCATATCAACAAAGCCAGGCAGGACATACATGCCGCTGATATCCATTTCGGTATCAGCAGGGCCAGCTTTAGGCCGACTCTCTGTCAGCACGGGTACATCGGGATAGCCGACGACGGTTACCTGAGTTATGCGGTCATTTTCGATAACAATGTCCACCGGGCCTATGGCCGGTGCGCCTTCGCCACTAATTAATGTGCCGCCACGTAAAATCAATCGCTTATAGGGGCCATCACCTTCTGCTTGCTTTCGCTCAGGTGCTGACGGAGTACGTTCAGTCTCATTGGCGAACACAGGTGAATAAGTGGTGCTGATAACCAGCAATAGGGTGCTAAGCAGCAGACGCATGGTTGGTCCTTTCAGATTATTAGAGATAGCTGATACGCTTCAGTGTGCCAAGCCTTTAGCTGTTGCGCCAGTGCAACGCGGCAAAATACCTTAACTAAAGCGTGAACGGTAAATATCGGCTACCGCTAAAACAAAGGTTACGTCCTCCTCTGTCCAGCGTTTTATTGTGACTGTTTGCTCGCAGCAAATAATGCCAGTAAGTTTATCCCCCTGATAAATGGGAACATCGAGTAATGATTTAACATTAAGCGGCTTTAGAAATAATTCGGCTAAATCTTTGGTTGCCGGATCATGCATGGCATCGCTGGCTTTGATGACCCGCCTGTTATCCAGCGCAGCAAAGTAGCCCGGAAAACTCCAGCGATCAAGCAGCAAGGCCTCCTGACTGAAACCACCATCTTTATCCAGCAATAATTCACAGCGCAGTAAATCATCGTCGGTATATTGCCACAAACCAACCTGCTGAATATTAAGACCATCAAGGCAGCACCTTAGTACATGCTGACGAGCTTCGTCTTCACTGATATCAGGGTTATAAATAGTTTTGTGAAGTTGATCAATTTGGGCGGAATACTGCGACGACATAATAGTGCGGTGTCCAAATCAGAAGTAGGGTAAACATAACCATAGCAAAAGGAATGAACGCTGCCAGTGCAATTAGAAACTAAGCACGAAATAAAGTAATAATGGAAAGGAAATTAATTTGAGGCTTAACTACTAACTTTTTTAACTACATAACGATACGGCAACTCAGTAGTATCACTGGCCAGCAACTCATGATCCATAAAGCGGCAGAATGCCGGGATATCGCGGGTGGTGGCCGGGTCGTCGGCGATAATAAGCAAGGTGTCACCGACCTGCATTTTACGCAATTGTAGCCGCACCATCATTACCGGCTCTGGGCAGCGCAGGCCTAAGGCGTCCAGGGTTAGGGTGGCGCTGTTAAAAAGCGAGTCCATCGTTACTCCAATAATTAGTCAAGTTAAAAACACTTAAAATTACAACGGTAAACGCGGCCGCTAGTTTATGCGATTATCACTGAAACAGGCAAATCATCTGACGTAAAGACACCCTTAATTGGCGTTCTGTACGATATTAATCCACCAACAATTGAAGAAATTCATGATTAATGGATTCAGCGCTGCTATTAAGTTGCTCCATTCTTTTGCTGATAAACAAAGCTCTTTCCTCTGGGGTTAACACCTGCAGCACAGCCACCCCTATTTGGTAAGTAACAATCCATTTTTTTTGTTGAGCATCTGCTGCAACTTTAGCCGCCACAAGGGCCTGTTCAGTGTTAATGCTGTTAGAAGTAGTCAGCGTTCTATGATAGTTGTGATTAGCAGTGTGAAGCTGACGTACCGCCGCCCTTAATTCAGGCACCTTTTCTCGCAAAATGTATTTGATCTGGCGTTTAGAGTCCGCTGAGATTTGGTCCATTTGTAACAACATCATCACCGGTGGGGCAGCGTTTTTTGATATCGGCGTTAAGATGACAGCGGTTTTGTTATTAAAAAAAAAGTAGAAAACCAACATAAAACTTATAACTGCAATCAGTACTAACTCTAATTTTGAAAATTTCATGTTAGATCCTATAAAAGCGTGGCTAGTTCGGCAGAGGTATAAAGTACATACTCCTCAGCCGGAGTTAGCGCAGGTGTTTGTATTAAACCAACCAGCAACGCTAAACAACAACCGCATGCAACTGATGTGAGCAGCGGTAAAAAAGGCTTTTTACAGAAATTTCGCAGGGAGTTCTGCAATTGCGTTTTGTAAGTTAGTTTTGGGTTTGCCCTGATATGCTGCATTACGGCATTTTCAATATATAGCGGCAGCTCAGGGCCTTTCGATTGTGCCAGTAAATCATCTAACCACTTATCATCGTCATGCAATGCCTGTTGCGATTTCATATCATCCGTGTCAGATAAACGAGCATTAATACAATTAGCTGCAGACGTGGTTTCAGGTAGTTTTGACTTAGTCATGAATCGCACCTTTTACTATCTGAGGGTTTAGTGTCTCTAATGTTTCTTTTAACGAACGACGCGCTCTTGCTAGTAATGATTCTGCGGCTTGAACACTAATATTCATTATTTGTGCAGTCTCTGCGTTAGAGGTATCAGCATAGACAGTGAGAGATATTACAAGACGTTGTCGCTCTGGCAGCATCATTAGCGCTTGCTGGACAGCATCATGTGCTCTGGAGCTGATGACTTGTTGATCGGGCGAAATGTAAGTTGATACCTGCATTTCAAGGGTCTCTGGCATGTTAGACAGGTCCTGCTGTTTTCTTAGCTTATCAATGCAGGTATTGGCGGTAATTCTATTAACCCAGCTTTTTGCGCTGCCTTTGATTTGGCTGAAAGTATGCGATTTTTGCCAAATTTTGATAAATACCTCTTGTGTAATATCTTCCGCCAACGCTTTATCCCCAGTCATGTGCCACGCCAAAGTAAAAATGCTGCGGGCATAACGCTGATACAGGTAGGACATAGCATGGCCATTGCCAGACGCCATTGCCAGTATCAGGCTCTCGTCATTACTGCTATCTATCACTTACAACATCTTCTTTGGTCATGCGAATTTAACTTATCTAACCCTTAATACGTAATGGTCGTTTTAAACCGGTCGCGAATGGTGAAAAATTTAGTAACGGTGCGACTGGTTTACTTTTACTGCTCGTACTTAGTGGTAATTGTAGTTTTTAAAGGTGAACATTAAGTGATTAATTTTACATGTAAACGGCATTTTATGAAAAATATAACTCCTCTAAAAGTGCTGTCAGTTTTGATGTTAATACTGCTGACAGCCTGTGGTTCTGAACAAGCCAATGAGCCAGAACCGGTAGCGCAGCCAGCACCGGTTATTATACCCACTCCGGCTCCAGCTCCCACTCCAATACCTCCAAGCAGCAATATTACGGTTACCGATCCGGCAGCTAGAGGTGTTTATGGCGTTGGAACGACAACCACTGTAATTAGAATTCATACATCAAACGAGGGTGTCAAAATTGATTTACAGGTAACCATTTGGTACCCAACATCAAAAGACACCGGCGCGCCGGCAGATACAGGCAAATTTCCGCTGATAATTTTTTCACATGGTGCATCGTCAGCACCGAATGCCTCATCGTTTTTAACTGAGCACCTTGCCAGTCATGGCTTTGTGGTTGCTGCGGCTCAGCATCCTAAAGCGGAGCAGGATAAAAGGGGCGAAGCATTCAGTAACAGACCGGCAGAGGTATATGCTGTGGTCGATTATGTGATAGCGCAAGCAAGCACTGATGGTGCTTTGCTTGAGGGGTTGATAGACGATGATAGGTTAGGGATCACCGGTCATTCCTTCGGTGGTTTAACTACTATTGCTTTATTAGGGAGAGCGGATAATCGATTTAAAGCAGGCATGCCGATGGCGCCAGGGATCCGGCCATTTGATGAGGCAGATGTCAGCGACTCAATAACAAAAGTAACAGTACCCATTATGTTTATGATGTCAGGTAAAGATACGCTGGCTCTTTATTCCAATCTAAGCGCTGCTTACGCAACCATTCCAAGCTCCACTCAAAAATACTCGCTGATTTTTCCTAACGGTACACATTTATCTTATAGCAATACCTGTTCATCGATGTGTCCGCCAGCCAATACCATTACGCAGGAGGCAGGGCATCAACTTATAAACACTATTGGCACTGCTTTTTTTCAGGTGTATTTATATGAAAGGTATGACTACGAGTATTACTTGTATCCGAATGACGACCTTGCCAATGGCGAAGCTAGAGTTGTTAAGGGTGATATTCCTTAACTATAGTGCCAATCAGAGTCTGTGCTTAGAAAACCAGCTTAATTCACATTCGCATTAAGAAAAAGGGCCGTCGAAGGCCCTTTTTTAATACGACTGTGCGGTAACTACCAGCCTGTTGCTAACAGCTTATGGCCGCTCAAAAACTGTCGCGATGCCCTGACCTAAACCAATACACATGGTGGCCAGACCAAACTTACCGCCTTTATCTTCCATTACATTGAGCAGGGTGGTGCTGATGCGTGAACCTGAACAACCGAGCGGGTGGCCAAGCGCTATGGCGCCGCCGTTCAGGTTTACTTTTTTATCCGCTACTTCCAGCAGACCTAAGTCTTTCATTACCGGCAGTGCCTGGGCAGCAAATGCTTCGTTCAGCTCAGCGTAGTCGATATCATCAATGGTTAAACCGGCCATCTTCAGCGCTTTTTTCGAGGCTGGTACCGGGCCATAACCCATAATGGACGGGTCGCAACCTGCCACACCCATACCGCGCACGTAAGCACGAATGGGTAAGCCTAGTTCTTTAGCTTTTTCTTCACTCATTACCAGCATGCCTGAGGCGCCATCTGATAACGCCGACGAGGTACCAGCGGTTACTGTGCCGTTAGCCGGGTCGAATACCGGACGCAACTGGCCCAGAGTGTCTACTGTGGTTTCCGGACGAATAACTTCGTCGTAGTCCATCAGTTTTAACACGCCGTCGGCATCGTGGCCTTCGGTCGGGATAATTTCATTTTTAAAGCGACCTTGCTCGCTGGCTTCCTGGGCTAAACGGTGCGAGCGGGCGCCAAACTCATCTTGTTGCTGGCGGCTGATACCATGCATTTTACCCAGCAATTCGGCGGTTAAGCCCATCATGCCGGCAGCTTTAGCGATAGAAGTGGATAAGCCCGGGTGAAAGTCGACGCCGTGGTTCATTGGCACATGGCCCATATGCTCTACGCCACCAATTAAATACACCTCACCCATACCCGTTTGAATTGAGCGCACGGCATCATGCAGCGCCTGCATTGACGAGCCGCACAAGCGGTTAACGGTTACGGCTGGTACCGAGTGCGGAATGCCTGCTAACAGTGAAGCGTTACGCGCCACGTTAAAGCCTTGCTCCAGGGTTTGCTGCACACAGCCCCAGATAATATCGTCGATATCACTGGGATTTAACGCCGGGTTACGCTCCAGTAATGACGCCATTACATGGGCAGATAACTGCTCAGCGCGGACGTTGCGGTACATGCCATTTTTTGAGCGTCCCATCGGGGTACGGATACAATCTACAATAACTGCATTTTTCATTATTCTGCTCCTGCGCTTAAACCGGGAAGAAACGCTGGCCATTGTCGGCCATAGCGCGGGTTTTATCTGTAACCTGATAAATTTCGCCTAAATGGGCATATTTATCGGCCAGGGCGACAAAGTTACTTAAGCCTATGGTGTCGACATAACGTAGCGGACCACCACGGAACGGCGGGAAGCCCAGACCAAAAACCAGGCCCATATCGGCTTCTGCTGCGCTTTGCACAATACCTTCTTCCAGACAGCGGATGGTTTCGTTAATCATCGGTACCATTACCCGGGCAATAATTTCATCCGGGCTGAATTCTTTTTTATCGCTAGCTATGCCAGCCAGTATTTCAACACTTTTCGGGTCGATATCTTTTTTCGGTTTGCCTTTGGCATCTTTACTGTACGCATAGAAACCCAGGCCGTTTTTCTGGCCGTAACGATCACTTTTGTACATGGCGGCAACCGGGTCGTTATCCAGTTTTGCCATCCGGGTCGGGAAACCGTCAGCCATTACGTCAGTACAGTGGAAGGCGGTATCTAAACCGACCACATCCAGCAAGTACGCCGGGCCCATTGGCCAGCCAAACTGCTTCTCCATTACTTTATCAACCTGGGCAAAATCGGCACCGTCCAGCACCAGCTTGCTAAAGCCAGCAAAATACGGGAACAGTACCCGGTTAACAAAGAAACCCGGGCAGTCGTTCACTACGATCGGCGACTTACCCATTCGGGCAGCATAGGCTACCACAGCGGCAACCGTTTCATCGCTGGTGTGTTCACCACGAATAACTTCAACCAGCGGCATGCGGTGTACCGGGTTAAAAAAGTGCATACCACAGAAATTTTGCGGCCGGCTCAGATTTTTTGCCAGAGCATTAATTGAAATGGTTGAGGTGTTAGAGGTTAAAATGGCGTCATCGCTAATTAAACCTTCTACTTCTTTTAACACCGCGCCTTTAATTTTCGGGTTTTCAACAACCGCTTCCACCACGATATCAACGTCTTTTACCAGCTCGTTGCTCAGGGTGGGGGTAATGCTGGCAATGACCTTCGCCATACCGGCAACGTCAAGCTTTTTACGCTCTACCTGCTTGCCAAGTAACTTAGTGGCTTCACCCATGCCCAGCGCCAGCGCTTTATCGGCAATGTCTTTCATGACTACCGGCACGCCTTTTAACGCGGATTGATAGGCAATACCACCGCCCATAATGCCAGCACCTAAAACAGCGGCCTTGTTAACCGCCTTAGTGGCGACCTTACCGGCTTTTTTTGCTTTACTTTTTATTAGCTGGTCATTTAAGAACAGGCCAACCTGAGCGGTTGCAGCATCGGTTTTGGCCAGTTTAGCAAAGCCAGCGTTTTCCAGGGCCATGGCACCTGCACGGTCTAGCGTTGCTGCGGCTTCAATGGTTTGTACTGCGGCCATTGGTGCCGGATAATGTTTACCTGCCGAGGCGAATACCATGCCTTTGGCGGTGCTAAAGCTCATGGTGGCTTCAGTTTTGTTCAGTTTTAACGGCTGCAATTTAACCCCGCGCTTTTTCTGCCAGTTCAGGCTGCCGGCAATGGCATCTTCCAGCACGCTAAGTGCTGCAGCTTCCAGTTTTTCTGGCGCCACTACTGCATCAATTAAGCCGGCTTTTTGCGCCTGATCAGCGCTGTGGTCTTTACCGGTGGTGATCCACTCCATCGCATTGTCAGCACCAATAATCCGGGGCAGACGCACCGTACCGCCAAAACCCGGCATTAAGCCCAGTTTTACTTCCGGCAGGCCAATTCGGGTACTGGTGTCCGCTACCCGGTAATCACAGGCCAGCGTCCACTCACAACCGCCACCTAACGCGAAACCTTTTATCGCCGCTACGGTCGGAACGGGCAGGTCTTCACATAAATCGAAAATATCAGAAGCTTGTTTAATCCACGGTACCAGTTCTGCTTCCGGACGCTGGAAAGTACTTAAGAATTCAGTAATGTCTGCGCCAACAATAAAGGTGTCCTTGCTACTGGTAAAGATCACACCTTTCAGGTTACTGTCAGCGTGCAGCTTATCTAAAGCTGCTTTGCAATCAGTCAGGGTTTGTTGGTCAAACTTATTAACAGAGCCTGCAGCAGCAAAAGTAAACCGGGCAATACCAGGTTTAGTATATTCAACACTGATAGTGTCACTCTGGTAAATCATAAATATGCTCCTTGGTCGCGTTAAGGGGTGGTTGTCGCAACTGGTACGATGAGGTTAACAGGTTCAGTGTGTCGTGCTTTACTAAAAATTTCAACCGTTATTTAAACAGGTGTTTGAAAAAGCCCGTCAATCCCAGCCAGACGGTGCCACTAACTATAGCTGTTTTTCCATTTTTCGCTGAATTCAGAGGTAAAACGTGAGAACTTTTCGTTTCGCATTCGCTGTCACCGCTTTTACCAGTGCGGTGCTTTCCTGCGCATTTACAGCCGACGCGGCTGAACAGGACAAATTACAACAGCAACGACAGCGTTTTGTCGCGCTGGAACATAACGTTGACAAGGTGAGCCGCAAACAAGCGGAAGCCTGGTATGCAGAGCTTGCCGATTATCCGCTACAGCCTTACTTGCAGCTAAAGCGGCTGCAGAACTTTTTAAATGCCCATGACGCCATCGAAACGTTTCTGAGCGAATATCAGGGTACGCCGATGGATTGGCCTTTGCGCAAGCCCTGGTTGCTACGTTTGGCCGAGCAAAACCTGGCTGAGCGGTTTCTGGCCAATTTCCCCGGCTCGACTGATGCCGAGCTGCAATGCCTGGCATTGCGCTTTCAACTGCAAACCAAGGCCTTGCCAGAATCTGACATCTGGCAACAAACTGAGCAGCTGTGGACTGAGGGTAAAT
>NZ_JBFJPY010000087.1:0-14103 GCF_041616895.1 Arsukibacterium sp. | reverse complement strand
AAGGTGTTCGCCACCAATACCCGGCGCATCAGCATTAACATGCAGGGTTGCTTCATCCAGCGCCAAAGTCGTTAAGTGCTCAACCAATGACGGCTCGTCCTTAATGTACTGCTCTTGCTTGCCTTTTTTCACTTTAAACAAAGGTGGCTGCGCAATATAGATATAGCCACGTTCAATTAACTCAGGCATTTGCCGGTAGAAAAAGGTCAGCAATAACGTTCGGATGTGCGAACCGTCAACGTCGGCATCGGTCATTAATACGATACTGTGGTAACGGGTTTTATCAGGGTTATATTCCTCGCGGCCTATACCACAACCTAAAGCGGTTATTAAGGTTCCGACTTCTTGCGATGAAAGCATTTTGTCAAAGCGGGCTTTCTCAACGTTTAAGATTTTACCTTTCAGCGGTAATATTGCCTGATTTTTGCGGTTGCGGCCCTGCTTGGCAGACCCGCCCGCAGAGTCACCCTCTACAATGTACAGTTCTGAGAAAGCCGGGTCTTTTTCCTGGCAGTCTGCCAATTTTCCTGGCAAGCCGGCAATGTCTAAAGCGCCTTTGCGCCGGGTCATTTCCCGCGCTTTGCGCGCTGCATCACGGGCTCTGGCAGCGTCCACAATTTTACCAACGATGATTTTGGCATCGCCAGGGTTTTCTAACAGGTATTCGTTTAACTTCTCGCCCATCACGCCTTCAACGGCGGAGCGGACTTCACTTGATACCAGTTTATCTTTGGTTTGTGAGCTGAACTTTGGATCCGGCACTTTAACACTGACTACGGCCGTTAAACCTTCGCGCGCATCGTCACCTGACGCCTGCACTTTCATTTTTTTGGCGTAACCTTCGTGTTCAATATAGTTGTTTAACACCCGGGTTAATGCGCCACGAAAACCGGCTAAGTGAGCGCCGCCATCACGCTGTGGAATATTATTGGTAAAACAAAACACGTTTTCCTGATAACTGTCGTTCCACTGCATGGCCACTTCCACTGAAATACCATCTTCACGCTGATCTGAAAAATAAAACGCTTTCGGGTGGACGCTGGTTTTGCTACGGTTTAAATACTGCACAAAAGCTTCAATACCACCTTCATATTTAAAGTGGTCTTTCTTGTCATTACGCTCGTCAGTCAGAATAATGCTGACCCCAGAGTTCAGGAATGATAATTCACGTAAGCGTTTTGCCAGAATATCGTAGTGATAGTCGATATCGCTAAATACAGTTGGGCTGGGCCAGAAACGAATAGCGGTACCGGTGTCTTCTGTTTCACCAATGACTGCCAGCGGTGCCTGGGGCACCCCTAAATGATAAATCTGGTTATGGACCTGACCTTTCCGACGAATAGTAAGTTCTAATTTGTCGGACAACGCATTAACCACGGAAATACCCACGCCGTGCAAACCGCCTGAAACTTTATAAGAGTTTTCGTCAAATTTACCACCGGCGTGCAGCACGGTCATTATAACTTCAGCAGCTGACACACCTTCTTCGTGCATTTCGGTAGGTACACCGCGACCATTATCGCGAACGGACACCGAACCATCGCTGTGAATCGTTACCCAGATATCAGTGCAATAGCCAGCGAGCGTTTCATCGATTGAGTTATCGACTACCTCGAACACCATATGGTGTAAACCGGTACCGTCGTCGGTATCACCGATGTACATGCCGGGTCTTTTACGAACGGCATCCAGTCCTTTTAATACTTTAATACTTGAGGAATCGTAATTATGTTGTTCGGCCATCTTCGTCTGTCCGTGCTGTTATCTGACCGTGTTCCACGTGAAACATTTTGCTACGCTCGGCAGCAATATAAGGTGAAACCTGATCAGCATTAATTGCAGTAATAAATACCTGTGAATTAATCTGGGTTAAATACTCAAAAACAAGTTGGGTCGAACTGGCATCCAGTTCAGACGCCAAATCATCAATTAGTAACAGTGGCTGCTTATTACCACTATTACTAATAACATTGTTTTGGGCGATTTTAAGTGCAAATAATAACACTTTTAGTTGACCACGGGATAATACTTCTTCCACTGGCAACTGAGCTTTTTTTAATTTTAAATCGGCTTTTTGTGGACCATACTGACTAAAGCCCTGTCGGCAATCTTGATCAAAATTATGTTGCAATAAATCTAACAACGCTTTTTCACTATCTATTCTTTCTGGCCAACCGCTTTGCAACTGCATGCTGACATTAGCTAACAATGGATTCGCTGCGACTAACTGTCTATACGCCTCACTTAACTGATCGACGTAATGCTGTCGATGAGCGTGAAGCTGCCAGGCCAGGTTAGCAAATTGCTGATCCCAGTATGCGAATTCATCGTCGTAGCGACGGCGCTGTTTTAATAAAGCATTGCGTTGTTTTAGCACCCGACTAAACTGCAACCATATGGGGAAAAAGTCGTGTTCCACGTGGAACACCCCCATATCAAAAAATTGGCGACGCTCTTTCGGGCCACCAAAGAACAGGCGGAAGCTATCAGGGGTAAGTAATTGTACCGGCAATAAGCTGGCAAACTCCGCCAACCTTTGTACATTAGCACCATTAAGACGAAGTACCAGTTCAGAAGAACGGTTTCGTTGCAAACCAAGGCTGTAACCTTGCTGGTTATTGCTCACTTTAGCATGCAGGGTAAACTGTTCGCCGTCATCTTTGATCAGCCGTTGATGAGCCCGACTGCGGAATGATCTGCCATGCGCCAGATAATAAATGGCTTCAAGCAAACTGGTTTTGCCGCTGCCATTTTCACCGTAGATAAGATTAAACTCAGAGTGGGCGGTAAAAGCCAGCGCTGCGATATTGCGAAACTGGCTAAGTTGCAACGACAATAACGCCATTACTTATAATCGCATTGGCATAACGACGTAACTGGCGCCTTCGTTACCAACACCCTCAATCAGGGTACTGGAATTGGCATCATTTAAATGCAAAATAACCAGATCGGTGTTAAGGGTGTTCAGCACATCCAGCATATAGCCAACGTTAAAACCAATCTCCAGTGGATCGCCCTGATACTCAACCTCAATGACTTCTTCGGCTTGCTCATGCTCAGGGTTATTCGCCATGATTTGCAGCTCATCGTTACTTAAGGTAAAGCGAACACCCCGATACTTTTCGTTAGATAAAATAGACGCTCTGGTACAAGCGTCTTTTATTACCGGCCGATGCGCGGTAACTAACTTGGTGCTATTGCGTGGCAACACCCGACGGTAATCAGGGAACCGACCATCGATAAGCTTACTGCTAAAGGTAAAACCCTGATCAGACAACCGGATGTGATTCTGGCCGAGACTTAACTGGATAATCTGATCGTCATTGGCCAGTAAACGCATAATTTCCAATACGCCCTTGCGGGGGATAATAATTTGCTTTTGCTGCAAATTAACTCCAGGCAACGCCAGTTTACTTAGTGCCAGCCGGTGGCCATCCGTACCCACTGCAGTCAGGCTACCGTTATCAACTTCAAACAACAAGCCATTTAAATAGTAACGTACATCTTGGTTGGCCATGGAAAAGGCAGTGTCATCCAATAACTTACGCAGTTGCTGACGACTGATACTGATATCCACTTCGCCCTGCCAACTTTCCAGATTAGGGTATTCTGCCGCACTAAGCGTAGACAACGTGAACTTGGTTTTACCACAGGTTAAGATACAGCTCTCGGCTTGCAGTACTACTTTAATATCACTGTTTTCCGGCAAGCTGCGACAAATATCCAGCAATTTTTTAGCCGGCACGGTAACCCGGCCAACCTGCTGCACCTGCACCGCATCAGTCGTGGCCACCAATTCAACTTCTAAATCAGTGCCGGTAAGCGCTAGCTGATGCTCGCTTACTTCTATTAATACATTGGATAAAATAGGTAAGGTGTGGCGCCGTTCGATGGCACCCGATACCATTTGCAGTGGCTTGAGTAAGGCGTCTCTGTTGATCACAAATTGCATAGCTTAACCTTGTTTAGGATGACCCTGTTAAAACCGGTTATGAAGATAACGTGCGAATGAGGTTTTGAAAATCCTCTTTAATTTCGTGGGTTTCTTCTTTTAAAGATTCAATTTTGCGACAGGCATGTAATACCGTGGTATGGTCGCGGCCACCGAACGCATCACCAATTTCTGGCAAGCTGTGGTTAGTTAATTCTTTTGACAATGCCATGGCCATTTGTCGCGGCCGCGCAACAGAGCGCGAACGCCGTTTAGATAATAAATCGGCAACCCGGATCTTATAATACTCGGCCACCGTTTTCTGAATGTTTTCAATAGTAACCAGTTTATCTTGCAACGCCAGTAAATCACGTAATGCTTCACGCACGAAATCAATAGTAATAGGCCGGCCGGTGAAATTAGCGTTAGCAATAACCCGGTTTAGCGCCCCTTCTAATTCCCGCACGTTGGAACGCAGGCGCTTTGCCACAAAAAAGGCGACCTCTTCTGGTAAACGGATTTGATTCTCCTGCGCCTTACGCATCAGAATCGCCACCCGGGTTTCCAACTCGGGTGGCTCAATGGCAATGGTCAGTCCCCAACCAAAGCGGGACTTTAAGCGGTCTTCCACCCCGTCAATTTCTTTCGGGTAACGGTCGCTGGTTAAAATAATTTGCTGATTGCCTTCAAGCAAGGCATTAAAGGTATGGAAAAACTCTTCTTGTGATCGCTCTTTATTGGCAAAAAACTGAATATCATCGATAAGCAGCGCATCTACCGAACGGTAATACCGCTTAAACTCTTCTATGGCATTGTTTTGTAAAGCTTTAACCATATCCTGTACAAAGCGTTCAGAGTGCATATAAATGACCTTGGCATCAGGCTTCTTCGCTAGAATACCGTTACCGACCGCATGTAACAAATGCGTTTTACCCAGTCCGGTGCCGCCGTAGATAAACAACGGGTTATAAGCGGTACCGGGGTTATCAGCAACCTGACTGGCAGCGGCTCGTGCCAACTGGTTTGATTTACCTTCAACAAAATTAGTAAAGGTATAATTTGCCCTGACGTTGCTACGCACTATGGTTTTCGGAGCGGGCTCAGCGGTTTCACGTGGAGCCGGTATCGGATTGCTAGCCGAGGGCTCTGCTTGCGGTAAATGACTATTGCCAGGAGGCCGCTTGGTTTGTTGCTGACTGTTGCCGACATCAAACTTAAGTCGCGGTGCATCATCGCCACAATAATCCTGGATCAGTTCAAGGATCCGATTTAAATACTTTTCACGTACCCAATCCAGTACAAAGCGGTTTGGCGCATACAGGATCAGCGAATCAGAAGAACTGTCGGCCTGTAATGGCCTGATCCACATACTAAAATGTTGGGCTGGCAGTTCGGATTGCAAAGCCTGTAAACAATTTTGCCAAACAGATTGATACACCGTCTCTCCTGAAGCCCTGATTAAAATGATAAGTTAAGGCTGCTATCCCTACGCAAGTCGGCCATTATCCTATGATCTTATCCACAAGTTCAATGTTGACTTTTCAAAAAAATCTCAACCACGACAATAAATAACACATGTCTTTGTTTTAATGCACTTTAAAAGGCTTATTCTATTTGATAATACCAATCATAAATGGCTGCCGTTTCTGGCTTAAAAAACAAATAACACACATTTTATTCAGTAAGATCAGTGCGGCTGTGGAAAACTTATCAAGTTGGCGATATAAACAACGATCAGATCAGAATAAAAGCAAGGATCGCATTGACTTTAGGCCCCGAAGTACTTAAAATTCGCGCTCATTTTTGTCAGCTGCGTTTTGGTGTATTTGCTAAAACACAGGTAATCTTAGTAAATATTTCGACCGGACGGATGAAATTATGAGTAAAAGAACGTTTCAACCAAGCGTATTAAAACGCAAGCGCAATCACGGTTTCCGTGCACGTATGGCCACTAAGAATGGTCGTCAGGTTTTAGCGCGTCGTCGTGCTAAGGGCCGTCAGCGTTTATCAGCGTAATCGGCTGTTAAGCGCTGCGTGGTCAGCCTGAACTTCGGCCGGGAGTTACGCCTGTTAACTCCCAGTCAATTCGATAATGTATTCCAACACCCTTTTCGGGTTGCGTCTCCCCTGTTTACCATTCTTGCAAAACCAAATCAGCTTACACATCCGCGATTAGGCCTTACTATCGCTAAAAAACGTGTTAAATTGGCCGTGCAACGCAATCGTATAAAACGTTGTGTGCGTGACAGCTTTCGTTTGCATCAACGCCAGTTGCCCGGCGTCGATCTGGTATTAATGGTAAAGGGTGATATCAGTAGCACCCCGAATAGTGAACTATTGCAACAACTGGAACGGCTATGGAGCAAAATCGCTCGCCAGTACATCGCTTTACAATTAAGCTGATGTTAATGCTGGTTCGTGGCTATCAGCGGGTAGTAAGCCCGCTGCTAGGGCCACACTGTCGCTTCCATCCAACTTGTTCACACTATACCATTACTGCTATTGAACGCTTTGGTGCGGTAAAAGGTGCTTGGTTAGCAGGCAAACGCATATTAAAATGTCACCCCTTACATAAGGGCGGTGATGATCCCGTTCCTGATAAGCATAATGAGAAAAGCTAACCCATGGATTCACAACGCAGTTTTTTAGTAATTGCCCTGGCAATCGTCAGTTTTTTCCTCTGGCAGGAATGGCAAAAAGATTATGGCCCAAAGCCTGTTGCAACGCCTGCTGCTGTTGAGCAGTCACAGAATATAACCCCTGGTGGTAACACTACACTCAGCAATGGTGATATCCGGCTGACCGGAGATGATGCGCCAAGTCAGGTAACGACAGTTGCCACACCGTCAGCTCAACTGGTAACAGTAGCCACTGACGTTTTAAATGTTGCAATCGATACCAGCCGTGGCGACATCGTCGGTGTAACGTTACCTGAGTATGATTTAACCAAAGACAGCGATGAGCCTTATGTGCTGATGCGCAAATTGCCGGGCTTTGAGTATACCGCGCAGTCTGGCTTAATAGGTGCAGACGGGCCCGATGATCAAACCAATAGTCGTCAGCCCTATCAGTTTACTAAACAGCAGTATCAACTCTCTGAAAGCAGTGACGAGTTGGTAGTGCCACTGGTGACTAACTTTAATGGTTTACAGATAGAAAAACGGTTTATCTTCAGTCGTGGTAAATATGATGTCCGGGTAGAGTATTCAATTCAAAACCAGACTGACGTCAGCAAACGCATTCAACCTTATCAGCATCTGGTGCAAAATATTGATAACGGTGAAAGCAGCAGCATGATGATGCCGATATACCGTGGTGCAGCCTATGGCACCAGTGAAGAGCGCTACGAGAAATACGACTTTGATGATATGGCCAAGAAAAACCTGGCTATTAATACCGCCGGTGGTTGGGTAGCGATGCTGGAGCACTACTTTGTGGCAGCCTGGGTACCTGATCAGCAGCAGCAAAACCGGCTATACAGTATGGTATCTGGTAGCAAAGGCGTTATTGGTACCCGCAGTGAAGTGATAGAACTACAGCCAGGTGAAAGCACCGTGATTGGCAGCACCTTTTACGCCGGCCCAAAGCAGCAAGACAAGTTGGCGGAACTGGCCAATGGTCTGGACTTAACGGTTGACTACGGCTTCCTGTGGTTTATTTCCCAGCCGCTGTTCTGGTTACTGACCACCATCCAAAGCTTTGTAATTAACTGGGGCGTAGCCATTATTCTGATCACCATCATGGTGAAAGGTGTGATGTACCCGCTAACCAAGATTCAATATGAATCTATGGCCAAGATGCGCAACTTAAAGCCAAAGATCGAAGAACTGCAAGCCCGCTACAAAGACGACCGCCAGAAAATGGGGCCGGCTATGATGGAGCTGTATCGCAAAGAAAAAGTAAACCCGATGGGTGGCTGCTTACCGATGCTGGTACAAATGCCGATATTCTTAGCTTTATACTGGGTATTCGTAGAGAGTGTTGAGCTGCGCCACGCGCCCTTTATGTTGTGGATCACCGATTTATCGACCAAAGATCCGTTCTACATCCTGCCGGTATTATTTGGTATTAGTATGTTTGCTATGCAAAAACTGACGCCGATGCAGGTTACCGATCCGCTGCAACAAAAAATTATGATGTGGATGCCGGTCGCGTTCTCTGTATTCTTTATCTGGTTCCCAAGTGGTTTAGTACTGTACTGGCTGGTGAGTAACCTTATTTCACTGGCTCAGATGCTGTATATCTACAAAGGTATGGAAAAGAAAGGCTTGCATACCAAGAAGGCCTGACAATAAACCACAAGGTGTGAGCTGGGTGTTCCTGCGTAGCAGCGGCAGGGAGGCCGCACAGCCTAAGGCAGCACAGAGATGTGCTGTCGAAGGCGGCGAAGCAGGAATCTCCCAGCTCATACCCTGAGCAATATCAATAGCCTGTCAGCATCACGCGACAGGCTTTTTCCATTAAGAGGCAACTATGTTTAGCACCGACACCATCGCCGCATTAGCCACTGCCCCCGGCCGTGCCGGTGTGGGTATTATTCGTATCTCCGGCCCCGATACCAACGCCGTGGCCAAAGCCATACTGCACAAGCTACCTAAACCGCGCTACGCCGAGTATTTACCTTTCTTTGATAGCGATGCCGCTGTGCTGGATCAGGGCATAGCCCTGTACTTCCCAGGGCCTAATTCGTTTACCGGTGAAGATGTGCTCGAGCTACAAGGCCACGGCGGCCCAGTGCTGCTCGATATGTTATTAAAGCAGGTATTGGCCCAGCCTAATGTGCGTATTGCCCGCCCAGGTGAATTCTCCGAGCGTGCCTTTTTAAATGACAAACTCGACTTAGCCCAGGCCGAAGCTATTGCTGATTTGATTGACGCCAGTAGTGTGCAGGCAGCGCGCTCTGCCATGCAATCACTGCAGGGCGAATTCTCGCGCCGCATTCATGAACTGGTCGAAAAAGTCATTTACCTGCGAATGTACGTCGAAGCGGCAATTGACTTCCCGGACGAAGAGATCGACTTTTTATCCGATGGCAAAGTCGCTACCGACTTAGCGGAGATAATTGATTATCTTGCAACTGTAACTAAGCAAGCGGCACAAGGCAGTATCCTGCGTGAAGGCATGAAAGTCGTGATTGCCGGCCGACCTAATGCCGGTAAATCCAGCTTGTTAAATGCCTTGGCCGGCCGCGAAGCCGCTATTGTTACCGAAATTGCCGGTACTACCCGTGATGTGCTGCGCGAGCATATTCATATTGATGGCATGCCGCTGCATATTATTGATACCGCAGGGTTGCGTGAGGCGACTGATCAGGTAGAACAAATTGGTATTGAACGCGCCTGGCAGGAAATTGCCCAGGCCGATCGGGTACTGTTTATGGTGGATGGCACCACAACAAAGGCTACCGATCCGCATGATATCTGGCCCGACTTTATTGATCGCCTGCCGCAGAACTTAGGAGTGACTGTAATACGCAATAAGGCCGATATTACCGGCGAAACCAATACCACGAGCAGTCCGCATAACAGTAATGATATACCGGTGTATCGAATATCGGCTAAAACTGGCGCCGGTATCGATGCCCTGCGTGAGCATTTAAAACAGTGCATAGGCTTTGACGCCAGTACCGAAGGCAGTTTTCTGGCCCGCCGCCGCCATTTAGATGCACTGGACCGCGCCGCCGAACATCTGGCTATTGGCCAGGAGCAGCTGCACAGCTATATTGCCGGCGAGATTCTGGCAGAAGAACTACGATTAACTCAGCAACACTTAAACGAAATTACCGGTGAGTTCAGCAGCGATGATTTGCTGGGCAGAATTTTCAGCTCATTCTGTATCGGTAAATAGTTAATGGTTAGCATCCAGCTGCTGCGCGGTTTGATCGCTGATAATGAGTGCGGCTATTAACCCTGCACCCAAACCAACCATACCGGCCGCTAACAGTAAACCTGTATCATAGTAACCACTCACTTCTGCCAGATAACCTGTTAAAGCTGGTGCAACAACCTGAGCACTGCCATAAGCTAAGGTCATTTTTCCCATGAGTTTGGCTGGTTTACTGGGGTATAAACGTCCGGCCATAGTAAGCACCAAACTGACTATGCCAATAAAAGTGGCACCAAATAATGCCGCACTAAATAACACCGCGCTAAGCGAGTTAAACCAAAGCGGCAATAAAATGGCCAGCATTTGCACCAGCAACGCCAGGGTAATGGCTTTCAGGTAGCCGGTTTTGCGGGCAATAATGTCCCATAACAGCACCGCCGGTGCCGCGGCTAAACCAAGCACAATAAAGCTCAGGTTGCCGCTGCCGGCCAGGCCAGGCATGCGCTCCACAATCGTCACAATAAAGGTAGCGCTAATCACATAACCGTAACCAGCACAAAAATAACTGGCCAGCATCAGGCGCATAAAGCGTTTTGACGGTGGCGAGTCGGCGGGCACTGTTGTGTGCTGCTTACGGGTAAGTTCAGGACGGGGCAACCATCGCCAGGCTGGAATGGCTAAGCCAACAGCGAGAATGGCAAAGTAGTACCACTGGGCACGCCAATCGAGCCCGTACGTTAGCAACAGCTCTACCAATAGCGCCGACATGGCGATGCCTAAACCCAGGCCGGCAAAGTGAATACCTAACTCAGCACGTTGCTGATGGCTGAGCAGCCAATGCATAATCAAGCCTGAAGCAATCAGCATTGAGCCGGCACTACTTAAGCCTGCCACAAAGCGCCAGCATGCCCACAGGTAAATGTTTTGGGTTAACGCCATACCTAGCGTACTGATAATCGCCAGCAGCAAGCCAAGCCGGTACAGGGAATCCTTTAGCTGCAGATTATTCAGGCTGGCTGCCAACAGCGCACCGGCCATGTATCCCAGATAATTAGTGGCGGCCAGATAACCACCGGTCGCATCATCCAGTTGGGTTTGCTGCTGCATAATGGGCAACAATGGCGTATAGGCAAAGCGCGCTACGCCCAGACAAAGCAACTGACTGAAAAAGCCGGCTAAAAGCACATAAAAGCGTTGAGATGACAGTAACAGAATATTTTATCCGTTGCTTGCAGCTGAACCAGACGCTTAGCTTAGTCCAGAAAAAAAGGCCGCGATATACGGCCTTAGTCGAGTATATCGTTGTTCGAACAGCAACTAGCGGGCGTAGGTCGCTGTTAATGTCGCTTTGCCTAATGCATTGGCATTTAGCATAAAACTGACCACCGCGGCACTAGCATCATCGGGCACTGCCAGGGTTTCTTCTGGTAAGGCCCACACCGTAAACTGGTAACGGTGCATACCATGGCCCTCAGGTGGACACGCGCCGCCAAAATCTTTACTGCCATAGTCATTTCTAAAGCTGCGACAACCGGGGGGCAAACGTCCTTTTCCTGCACCTTTAGCTAACCCGGTAGCATCTGAGGGTATATCAGTTACCAGCCAGTGCCAGAAACCAGAGCTGGTTGGCGCGTCTGGATCAAATACCGTTAGCGCATAACTCTTTGTGCCCTGTGGCGGGTTATGCCACTCGAGCATAGGCGAAACATTGTCACCACCACAACCAAAGCCATCAAACTCATGTGCTTTAGCCATAAAATGGCCTTCTTTGATATCATCGCTGCTGAGGCTAAAAGAATTACTCGTCATTGTCTCTCCTTAATGTAAGTAATTACTTACTATAGTTGGATAACCACTGATAAAAAGCCTGCTTTGGCAAAGCACCCGCTTGCTGAGCCAGCACTTTTCCTTTTTTAAATACCATCAGGGTAGGAATTGAACGAATATTATACTGACCCGCTAATTGCTGTTGCTGTTCAGTATTTATTTTACCAAACCGAAATTGAGGCTCGAGCTCTTGTGCCGCCTGGCTAAATACCGGCGCAAAATTCTGACATGGCCCACACCAGCTGGCCCAAAAGTCGATCACTAAAGGCAGTTCAGATTTATGGGCATGGGCAGCAAAATTAACGCTGGTCAGCTCCAATGGCTGGCCGCTAAACAACACCTGCTTACATTTACCACAGTTTGCCTCAAGCGCAGGTTTATCGGCAGGTAAGCGATTAAGACCATTACAATTCGGGCAGGCGACAATCATTGCGCACTCCAACTAGCATTATTAACCTGTTATATAGCGCCTTAGCAGCCTATTTTAAAGCCCGAATTAAAAACTTACCTGCTGCCACTCGGTTTTACTGTCAAAACTAAGCGTTTTAATCGCGCCTTGCCCTTCAATATTTACGGTATTAGTTTGCGCTGGCCACAGCCCCTGCAACGCATTTTGCTGTATACGCAGGCCGGCAATTTCTACTGGTATAGCTGCTTCCTGATATACCCAGTAAAAGCGGCCATCTAACTGGCCACCTACCAGCGTCAATGGCAGCGGCTCACCTGATAGCCGTGTCATTCTGAAATGGTCACTGACATATCGATTAAACAACTGCTGCGTCTGCTCACTATTGAGTAAATCAGCGTTTTTATCAAATAACTGTTTCACCCCATGCTCAGCATCATGCACGTAAAACCGATGCATCACTTCAATATTGCCGCTGCGAGGATTAAACAGCACTTTACTCAGTGCTGTTTTCAACTCATGTGCCGCCAGCGGGCTGCAAAAACACGCCAGCAGCAACAGCGTACCTGGCAATCGCATTAATTGCCGCCCTGCTCTGCTGACTTATCAGCCTCTGATTTTTTTGCCGGATCTTTCAGCTCTGTTTTGCTGTCTTGCATAATATCGCGACTGACTTTGGCTTTGCTTTTCTCCGACTTATAAGCCTCAATCCTTGATGGCACGATCCGTCGTGGATAAAAGTTATTTTCAATATCGACATCGGCGGTTTCCCATTTCGGATCGACAATTACTTGCTGCAATACTTTATCTTTAGCAGTAACAATCAGTTTATTTACCGCCTTAGGACTACGGCGCCAGATTTCAGCAGGAATATATTGCTGCTCAGAGCTACCATCAGCATAAGTCAGCTGCAGCAAAATAGGCATAACCAGGCCGCCCTTATTGCTAAACTGCAGCACATAGTAATTTTTATCTTCTGCAACGGCCCGCTCGAAAGCCTTGCGCTCCCAGGGCTCCAGTTCGTGAATAAACTTGTTGTAGGCATTTCGCTCTTTATTGGTGACGGTGAAACGATCGTTGTCATCATAAAAATCACGGACATCCGGATTCTGATCGACCCACAGTACTTTATTTTCAGCTTTATTACGCTCAACAAAGAGCGAAACCGGCTTGTCCAGCTCCTGCTGACGCTCACGCTGAAAGTCGATATCCGGATTTTTAGTATCTAAGCGCAGCTGAAATACTTTATCCAGCGCAATATCTACATGGTCAGTGCTGTAAAACCAACCGCGCCAGAACCAGTCCAGATCAACGCCGCTGGCTTCTTCCATGGTACGGAAAAAATCAGCCGGGGTAGGCCGCTTAAACTTCCAGCGAGTGGCATATTCTTTAAAGGCGAAATCAAACAATTCACGGCCCAAAATCACTTCACGCAAAATATTTAACGCTGCAGCTGGCTTGGTGTAAGCATTGGGGCCCAACCGCAGCACACTGTCAGATTGCGTCATAATTGGCACTTGCACATCTGATTTCATGTAATCAACAATGTCACGCGGTTCTACACCCCACGGAATGGTTGGATCCCACTCCCTGCCAGCGACCCCGTCTAAAAAGCTGTTTAATCCTTCATCCATCCAGGTCCATTGCCGTTCGTCAGAGTTAACGATCATCGGAAAATAAATATGGCCAATTTCATGGATAACCACACCGATTAGAAAACGTTTCTCGGCTTGTGAATAGGTGCGACTGCCATCGTCCTGTAATTTGGTACGCGGGCCATTAAAGGTGATCATCGGATATTCCATGCCACCGACCGGGCCATTAACCGATTGCGCCACCGGATACGGATAATCAAATGAGAAACGGGAATACACTTCCATGGTATGCACTACTGCTTCAGTAGAATACTTCTGCCATAACTCGCCGCCCTCTTTAGGATAAAACGACATTGCCATAACAAAGGGTTGTTCGCTCCCACCCTGCAGGTAACCTTTGGCATCCCAGATAAATTTACGTGATGAGGCCCAGGCAAAATCCCGGACATTTTTGGCTTTAAAATGCCAGGTTTTACTGTCGTCGCTGCCCGCTTTTTCGTTTTCCAGAGCTTCCTGTT
>NZ_JBFJPY010000086.1:0-14123 GCF_041616895.1 Arsukibacterium sp. | reverse complement strand
TTACATCGCTGCAAGAATAATCCATCAAAGCGAACTTCGGATAACTTTAAAACATTGGTTATCCGGCGTTCTTTACTTCAAACGGAAAACCGCAGAGTATGGATTGTGTTGGAGCTAAATTCGTGGGGATCCCTCAGGGTCAGAGTCATTGATTTTTAACAAATAAAAAGAAAATGTGGCGTAGTCAGTTTAAATGCCAGAGTAAAGTATGAAAACTAAATTAGTAATTGTTTTTATTATTGCCGTAATGGCTTGTTTGCCAGTGAAAGCTTCCACTGTAGATTGCCAAAATTTATATATTGGTCGGATATGGATGGAAAAAGGTGTGGGGCTAAAAGCCGTGGTCTACTTAAACGAACGGACAGCCACATCAGGTTCCTATTGGAGCTACTTTACCGGCTGGACTGCTGAGGAAAGAAAGGAAGTACTCACCTTGCTGGTAACGGCGAAGGCTGCGGGCCATCGGGTCAATGTGATCACTGATAACACCGATGGTTGTGGTTTGCAAGCCAGTGGCACAATAACAAATGCGGTATTTTTAACGACACAGCCGTAGTTTTCGCCCTACGTGTTTTAATATAGGTCGTTAATAGTAGGTTAAATAAAAATAAATCTATGCAATAAAAGCCTTTAATGTGTTTGAAATAACATTTAGGTTTTTTTAATTGATGAGACTCAATAATGAAATCGATTATATTTTCTGTAACTTTATTCTTTATTTTTGCGTGTACTGCTCAGGCACATACTCTGGCTAAAATCGAAAAGATATTAATGTACGAAGGTGGTAATCTTGTTTACATTTATCCGGTTGGTGGCGTGCAAAATAAACCTGCTTGCCATGGTTCTAATGGTGATTACCTATCATTTAGTATTGCCAGGCCAATGGCGAAAGAATACTTAAGCGTATTAATGATGGCATTTGCTATGCAAAAGCCGGTTTATTTTACCACCTATGGCAATTGTATTGACCAATAAGTATCAGACACAATTAACTATTTTACAGTGATGAATGATTAATATTTTAAGGATTACGACGTGCATTATTTAAAATTACCACTTGTAGCTTTGCTTGCATTGTTTAGCCACAGTGTAACGGCAAATGGTTTAGTCTGTGCTGGTGAAGTTGAAACGTTGTCTTATCATGCTGACAGCCAGCTGATGATTAAATTAAGTAGCATGAACACTCCTGTGTTCTTCTGTAGTCCCGACAACCAATGGGTTGTTAATGGTACTGCTTACAAAACAAGCCCCCAGGCGTGTCAGGCAATGTACAGTACTTTTTTGGCTGCAAAAATGGCCGGCAAACCAGTAGCCAATATGTATTTTGATGGTGACCAAGTACCTGCTAGTTGCAACGGCTGGAGTAGCTGGGCCAAGGCAAATATTCGTCATTATTTAGTTAATTAATAAAATGAAAAATACTCTTAAATTTTTGCTCTTATGTAGCTCATTAATAAGCATCAATGCCATGGCAGCTGGCGCTGTTAATGCAGGTGATATTAATTATATTCTGTTTTACAAAGGCCATACTGGCTTGCTCATTAAGCACCAATATCCGTCTGATCCCGATAATTGTGGCAGGCAAGATTATTATATTTTTCCTGACAATCATCCTCATTTTTCGCAGATTTACGCTTTGCTCTTAGCCGCATAAATGGCTAATAAAAAAATCGGTTTAACTGTAGATAGTTGCCACGAAGGAATTCCTGCCATCGTACATATGGGTTTAACTAAACAGTAAAATTTTAAACTTATGTACATGATTTTATTATTTTCAGGAAGAAGATATGAAAGTGTTATTTTTGATAAAATTTAAGTTTTTGTTAGTTAGCGTTTTATTTACCTTTGGCTGGCCTGTATCAGCTGGTAGTCAGGTTGGCAAAGTAGATTATGTTATTGTCAGAGCCAGCGATGGATTGGTATTTTTTGGGTTAATTGATGGGGTTAAAAGTGGTAGCCCAGCCTGTGCGACAAATAGTTACTGGATGATTCGAGACGAAAATTCGGAAGCCGGTAAAAAGCAGTATGCCATGTTACTGACTGCGCAAGCGTCGGGCCGAAACATCGAAGTGACCGGGATGAACACATGTAACAGATGGAGTGACGGTGAAGACGTTAATTGGTTGCGGTTAAGGGCAGAGTAATGATGCAACGATAATACACCGCCTAAATCATACCTTGTTATTGCAAAAGCGTTTGGGTATGTTGGCGGTATTACGTTGTTACCCGATAGGGTTGTTATGTCTGATTTCTCTGCAATTAAACTTACTGAATTCAGCCACGGCGCAGGCTGTGGTTGTAAAATATCTCCGCAAATACTCGATACTATTCTTAAAACCGATTCAACCTTCAGCGATGGTAAGTTACTGGTAGGCAATACCAGCAAGGATGATGCGGCTGCTTACGATTTAGGCGATGGTACTGCACTGCTTAGCACTACCGACTTTTTTATGCCGATTGTTGATGACGCCTTTGATTTTGGTCGCATTGCTGCCACCAACGCCATTAGTGATATTTATGCCATGGGCGGGCAGCCACTGCTGGCCATTGCCATTTTAGGCTGGCCGGTTAATAAGCTGCCGCCGGAGCTGGCACGCCAGGTATTGGAAGGGGCACGCCATACCTGCAAACAGGCCGGCATTATGTTGGCCGGTGGTCATAGTATTGACGCGCCAGAGCCAATATTTGGTTTGGCGGTAAGTGGCAAGGTGGCGATAAAGCAGTTGAAGCGCAATGATACGGCCCAGCCGGGTGATAAGTTGTATCTGACCAAGCCCCTAGGGGTGGGCATTTTAACCACCGCGCAAAAGCAGAAAAAGCTGCATGCCGATCATGCCACTGTGGCGCGCGATAGTATGGTGCAGCTTAATCGGATTGGCGCAGATCTCGGTGCCCTGCAGGGCATCAACGCCATGACCGATGTGACTGGTTTTGGCTTGCTGGGGCACTTAATGGAAATGTGTGAAGGCAGCGCCGTAGATGCGGTGCTGGATAATGCGGCGATACCGGTGTTACCTCATGTCAACGATTACCTTGCCAAAGGCTGTATTCCCGGCGGCAGTGCACGTAATTTTGTTAGTTATGGCGCCAAAGTATCGCCGTTAAGCCTGGCGCAGCAGGCAATATTATGCGATCCGCAAACCAGCGGTGGCCTGTTGCTGGCGGTAAGCCCCAAAGCCGAAGCGGCCTTCAGGGATTTAGCGCTGGCATATGATTTGATACTGCAACCCATTGGTGAACTGACCACGTCAGGAACCGGCCATCGGATCCGGCTGAGTTAGCAAACCCAGATATGGCCTCTGACTTACCGCTGGTATCAAACTACCAACAGATCCTTTGCCAGCAGCTACCGCTGCTGGATCTCCGCGCGCCTGTCGAATTTGACCGTGGTGCCTTTGCTGGTAGTGTTAATTTACCCCTGATGAGCGATAGCGAACGTGCAGCCATAGGCCTGTGTTATAAGCAGCAGGGCCAGCAAGCGGCAATTGCACTGGGGCATAAACTGGTGCAAGGCGAGCTAAAAACAGCGCGGGTAAAGGCCTGGCATGATTTTGCCTTAAAGCAGCCGAACGGCTTACTGTACTGTGCCCGCGGTGGGCTGCGCTCACAAATTGCCCAGCAGTGGCTGGCCGATGCTGGTGTGGTATACCCCAGGGTAAAAGGCGGATTTAAAGCCTTGCGTCAGGCCGCTATTACGGTTATTGACCAGGTAGCCAGCTTGCCGATGCTGTTGCTGGCAGGGCCGACCGGGAGTGGCAAAACCCGCTTGTTGCGTCAGTTGCACGCGGTAGATTTAGAGGCGCTTGCTAATCATCGCGGCTCTGCCTTTGGTCGCAAGCTGGCAGCGCAACCGCCACAAATCCGCTTTGAAAATGATTTGGCCGCGGCGCTGCTGCGCGTACAAGCGGCTCAGCCACCATACTTATTACTGGAAGATGAAAGCCTGTTAATTGGCCAGCGTAATATCCCGCATGGGTTTTATCAGGCGATGCAGCAAAGTCCGCTGTTGTTACTCGATGAACCACTGAATGCCCGGATTGAGGTTATTTTGCAGGATTATGTGGTCGATTTGCTTGCTGAAGCGACAAGTCTGCATGGCGAGCAGGGCTTTGAGCACTTCGGCACCATGCTGCAACAGGCCATGGCACGCATTCGCAAACGCTTGGGTGGTGTTCTTTACTCTGAGCTGGACGGGCTGCTGAAAGGGGCTTTAGCTGAGCAACAACGCAGCGGTGATGTTAGCCTGCACCGGAATTGGATAGCGCGGCTATTAAGCGGCTATTACGACCCGATGTACCAGTATCAGCTTAACAAACGCGAGCTGCCGGTGTTAATGCAGGGCAATGCCACAGTGCTTAGCCAGTGGTGGCAAGAGCAAGTCATCGCCCGTTAGCATTAACTGCGGGCGAAGCGGCCTAGTTGCTGCTGGGTACGGGCGGTGCCACTAAGTAAGTCTTTGGCTGCCTTATCAATTGAGGCCATCTGATGGTGCGCATCCGTGGTCACTTTTTCTATGGCCGTTAAGTGTTGGTGAGTTTGCTGATAGCGTTGTTCAAGCTGCAATACGGTCTGGCTGATATTCTGTATACCGCTTTTCGCTTGTTGCAATTCTTGCTGTAATTGACCAAATTCCCCACTGGTATCAGTGATCTGCTGTTGGGCCTGCTGGGCTTGCTGGTTCAGGCTTTGCGATTCGGTGCGCGTTTCGCCCACCAATTGTTCCATTTCATTTAAAAAGCCGGATATTTGCTTAGTGGCATCATTTACTTTTGCTGCCAGGGTTCGTACTTCATCGGCGACTACAGCGAAACCGCGACCGGCATCACCGGCCCGGGCGGCTTCAATGGCGGCATTTAACGCCAGCAGGTTGGTTTGATCAGAGAAAGTTTCTACCATCACCAGAATTTGCCGCACGTTTTCGGAGTTTTTATGCAGGCCGTTAATGGTATTACCAAAGGTATCAAGTAACTTCACAATACCGGATAGCTGGCCACTTAACTGCTGCATCTGGCCACTGGCCACTTTCGCTTTATCAACGGCATGGCTGGATACCTGATTTACTTCATCGCCATGGCGAACTATTTCGGCCAGATTATCCAGCACCTGATCGCTGTCGCGGCGAATTTGACCGCTGCGCTTTTCGGTGTCCTGCAAGTGCTGGCGGGTACTTTTTACGGCTGTTGAAACCTGTTCATTTACCTGATGGGTTTCCTGTGCCTGCTGGTGAATATCTCCCAGCAACACCCCAAGCTGACTAACAAACTGGTTGTATTCCTCAGATAAGGTGCGAAATTCATCAAAGGTAAAGGCCGGCAGGCGCAAGTTCAAATCAGTGCCCTTACGGTTAGTGTCATGCAGCGCTGCTACCAGCGTTGTTACCGGCCGGACAAATAAATGATGCATATAACCGATGGTAAAAATAAAGGCGCTCAGGCCCAGGATCAGCAGGGCCCACCAGCGGCCAGTGGCACCACCCTCTGGGTAAGCGAGGTACAGTGCCAGTAGGAAAAAAATAGCTAAAAAGCTGATATTGCCGACGATTTTCCGGCTTAAGGTGCCAAAAAAAGTGCGTTCTATAAAAAGATACAGCGAGGATATACTACTCATAAGTTGGCAAACCTTGTCAGGCGATACTGAGTTAAATCAGCATATCACAGGGTTTCGCTGCTCGCGACCTGCCCGCAGCAGCCTGGCATGATCTACAACAATAATTCGCTAATTTACGTTATTACAGTTAAAAAGCAGCTGGCGTTTAGTGCAGAAAACGCTATAGTTTTTCGGTGGCTAACCTAATAAGAACAATATGTTATGAAAACACGTCTGACAGAAATTCGCTGGGGTGTTATTTTCAGTCTGATGACCTTGCTATGGCTGTGGCTGGAGCAATTAGTAGGGCTGCATGGGCCTTATATTGCGCAGCATGCCACCTATACCAATTTGTTTGCGATACCGGCTATTACTATTTATTTACTGGCACTGCGCCAAAAAAATGGCGTGATTACAACGGCGTTATGAGCTGGAAACAAGGCATAGTAGCGGGCTTGCTAATCACCTTAGTCGTGGCCTTTATTAGCCCGGCGTCACAATGGCTGTTTCATACCGTGATTAGTCCGGAATACTTCAGTAACGTTCGCGCCTATGCGGTGGCACAAAATATGATGAGCAGCGAGGAAGCCGCGGCTTATTTTAATTTACCAAGCTACATAAAACAAAGTGTGCTAGGGGCGGTGGTAATGGGCACAGTAACATCGGTGATTGTGGCCTTTTTTCTGCGCACCAGGACACGACCATAGCGACACCATCGTCATTAAAATTAGCAAAGGCAATAACTTAGGGGGCCTTGTTTAGCCACCCTGGGCACCCTGTAAACAAGGCTGGTTAAATAACCGGCCTTTTTTCTTGCTTTTTAGCCGGCATCTATTAAAGTGATGTTATTATGATATCAATTTGACAGGGGTGCGGTATGTTGAAGGAACGAATGATTAACAGCAAAGGTGGCTTTGGCATGATTGGCGTGTTGCTGATCCTGCAGGTGTTAATGGTCGCCGGGGTTATCGTTGTGCCGGGTATGGCTAAAGCCTTATTTTTACTGGCCTCGATTGTGGTACTGGTCTGCTGGTTTGGCTTTTATATGGTGCACCCGAATCAATCGGCAGTACTGCAGCTATTTGGCCGTTACGTTGGTACTGATTTAAATAACGGTTTGCGCTGGTCTAACCCTCTGTACAGCAAGCAGAAAGTATCACTGCGGGTCCGTAACTTTGAAAGTAGCAAAATGAAAGTGAACGATAGCGCCGGTAACCCGGTTGAGATTGCAGCGGTGGTCGTATGGAAAGTGGTCGACAGCGCCGAAGCGGTATTTGAAGTGGATAACTATGAAAACTTTGTCAGCATTCAAAGCGAGTCGGCGATACGGCATTTAGCCTCTAGCTACGCCTATGATGCCGGCAATGACGAAGATATCAGTTTGCGCAGCAGTACCGATGATATTACTGAATTATTAAAGAATGAAATTCAGGCTCGCTTAAATAAAGCCGGGGTGCAGGTGCTGGAGTCACGGATTAGCCACCTGGCTTACGCCCAGGAGATTGCCAGCGCTATGCTGCAGCGTCAGCAGGCAGCTGCTATTGTTGCGGCGCGGCGCCAAATTGTCGAAGGTGCGGTCGGCATGGTGGAGTCGGCGCTGGAGCAGTTATCGGCTCGTAATGTGGTAGAGCTGGATGATGAGCGCAAAGCGGCGATGGTAGGCAATTTGTTGGTGGTATTGTGTGGTGATCATCATGTGCAGCCGGTACTCAATACCGGCAGTCTGTACTAAAAAGGGGCGGGTGTGGCTAAAAAAGCCTTTGCTTTACGGCTGGATGAGAAAATGCTCAGCGCCCTGCAGCGCTGGGCCGATGATGAGTTCAGAAGTGTGAACGGCCAGATAGAATATTTGCTGCATGACGCCCTGCGCAAAGCCGGGCGTCTGCCAGTAAACCCGTCTGAGGTTGCTGATAGCAAAGCAGACGATAAAGCCGGGTAAACACAGCGACTTGTTAAACCATCAGCTATGCTTAGGGTATGTTACGGTATTTAAAGCAATTACGTGCTTTGACGGCTGTTAACCCTGAGGAGTTACCGATGAAACCTGATGTTTACCTGAGCTTACCAGCTTGCTCGTTCAAATTTATCACCGTGTCGCTGATCTTTGCTGGGCTACTTGCCGGTTGTGAGCGTGCTGGTCAGAATGCCACCCCGGCAACCGACCCAGCCAATCGCGCAGAAGTTGTGGTGCCTGACAAGCCGCTGGGGCATGTTACAGAGATTGACGGCTATACCTTGCAGGCCAATATTACCCGTGCCAATGTGTTGGATCAGAATATGACCGACAAGTATGGTATTGAGCCGAACCCGGTTCTTGCCCTGCTGAATCTGGTTATTCTGGACAACAGTGAATCCCGCCAGAATGCAACGGTTAGCGCTACTGTGCAAGTCGAGCATGAGAATCTGCTGGGGCAGACTCAGGTAATTGAGATGCGCGTAGCAGACACTAATGGCTATATTTCATACTATGGCACGCTGGATGCGAGCTCGCAGCGTATATTTCAGCTGAAGGTAACAGCACAGCCAGTCGGAACTGAGCAAATGCTGGAAATGAGCTTTGAAGCACGACTTGACTGGTAAAGGGCAGTAACTACGCTGCAGTTACGCCCTATAGCGGCTTACGATGTTAGCTTTAGCGCGGTTTTGCCGCCCGGCAAAGAGTAGCGCATAATACGCCAGAATACCGTACTGTACTGGCGCAGAAAACTACCGGTGTTATAGCTGATACCATATTTTTCAGCAATAGCCTGTACCTGCTGTGACATCGCCGGATAGTGTCTGGCCGGAATGTCCGGAAATAAGTGATGTTCAATCTGGCAGCTTAAATGGCCGGTTAATATATGCAGCCAGCTTGGGCCGGTAAAATTTGATGAGCCCAGCATCTGGCGGTAATACCACTGGCCCCGGCTTTCGCCCTCGCACTCTGTTGCCGTAAATACATGCACTTCTTTGGTGAAATGGCCGCAGAAAATAACTGTAGACGTCCATAAATTACGGATAAGATTAGCCAGCAAGTTGCCCGTTAATACCCATAACCACATTGGCCCGGCAATTAACGGAAAAAACAGATAGTCTTTTAGCAACTGGCGGGCACCTTTACCAAAAAACGCTTTTTTAAGCTCACGATCACTTACCTGAGAATGACGGTCTGCCTTTTTCTTACCGGCAAACACCCGCTGCGCCGCCAGCTCGTGATACGACACGCCCCACTGAAATAACATACTTAGCACAAGGTAAGTACCACCTTGCCACAGGTTACGCAGCCGCCAGCGAAAATCATTACTTAAGCGCAGCAAGCCATAACCAAAGTCACGATCTTTGCCAATAATATTGGTGTAAGTATGGTGTTCAAAATTGTGGGTGCGCTGCCAGGAGCCGGCGTCACAAGCAATATCCCATTCAAAGCGTTTCGAATGCAGTACCGGATCGTTCATCCAGTCATACTGACCATGCAGTACATTGTGGCCAATTTCCATATTATCGAGAATTTTCGCCAGGGCCAGTAGCAGTACGCCCAACAGCCACAGCCAGGGGGTAATAAAGCCCAGCACCATTAACACCCGGCCGCTTAGCGCGCTTAAGCGCTGCACCAGTAATACGCGGCGAATATAACGCGCATCGGCATCACCTAATTGCTGTTGTACCTGCTGTTTTAAACTGTCGAGCTCATGCTCCAGTGCGTTAAATTGTTCGGTGGAAAGTTTCATCACAGCTCCTGTTACAGCTTAATCACTAATTCAGTTACCGGCTGGCTGACACACAGCTGAATTTGTTCGGCGCCATGGCCGCTTAAGGCTCCATTTCGAATATCCCGGACCTGGCCGGAGACTTTGTCGCAGACACACTGAAAACAAACGCCAACCCGACAGCCAAAGCGCGGACTAAGGCCATGTTGCTCAGCGTTTTGCAGCAGACTTTGCTGCCGGTTCAGTGCTACTGCTTTACTGATACCGGCACTGATAAAGTGGCCGCTAACTACTTGTCCGTCTGCTGAGTCAATAGTCATTGCCGGCATGGCTAAACCAAATTGTTCCTGCTGAATATCTGCTGCATCTACACCACTGCCAACCAGCGCGGCGCGGGTCTGTGCCATAAAAGCTGCTGGCCCGCACAGGTAAAATTGCTTATTGGCCGCATTGGCAACAACCTGTTGTTGCAGGGTTGCCGGGGGGGTAGTGCTGCTATCTGATAGCTGCAGGCTAAATAAGGGCTGTCTGGCAGCGAGCTGCTCAAGCTCACTTAATAAGGCTGCATTCTCTTTGCCCCGTACCCGGTAATACAGACTAACCGGCGCCAGCCAGTGACGCTGGCTTAGCAACATAGCCGCAATGGGGGTAATGCCGGAGCCGGCAGCAATAAATACCGCTGGCAGGGCAGGTTGTCGCCAGTGAAAATCACCCTGCGCCTGGCTGATATTCAGCACACTGGTGGTGTTTAGCTGTGATAACAGCGGAGTGAATTCGCCAGTGTTGCTGACTTTGCAACACAGCTGGATCTGCCGCCGGCTTTGCCAGAGGTTAAATGAAGAGCAAATACTAAAAGGCCGGCTCAGGTAACGACCATTATGCTGCAGGGTTAATACAATATGCTGACCTGGTACAAAGCCTGGCCAGCGGCCAGACACCTTAAGGGTAAGAAGCAGCATATCTGATGTTTGCCATTGCTGGCTGACCAGGCGGGCCCGGTATAAGCCGGGTAAAAAACCAGGCCATAGCCGCTGCAGTAAAGGCAAAAAGTATAAGGTTAATGATGGCTGGTTTGCCAGCATTAAACAAAAATTGCGCCAGAGGCGGGTTAAAAAAGGCTTCACGTGGCTTATCTGCTATCCGTTAAAGGTTACTACTAAATTTCAGCGCACAGTTGTACACTAAAATATCTGGTTTGGCCAGTTTGAATGCTTATTTATTTTTATAGTTGGTTTTAATTCATTGAATATAAACAACTTAGGCTAACTTGTATAAATGGTGTTTATAATGAATTCAGTGAACAGTTGTCCATTTTCAATGGTGGCTTACGGTTTTCACCTGGGGCGGGGCCGTTAAATTTCTGTCAAACACGGCCCATCACAGCTGGGTCTGTTGTGTAAATACCTGTTGTTGACTAGGCTTTATATATTCGATGCCTCTAAAGTCATGCCTATTTTGAAAACCTTTCTTAGCGAGTTAAAGCGCCGCGCCGTGGTGAAATCAGTCTTGGTTTATGCGGGGTTAAGCTGGTTACTGCTGCAAATTATTTCAGTGTTAACCAGTACGCTGGCACTTAACCCGTTGCTGGGCTCAGCCATTTTTGTGCTGCTACTGTGCTGTCTGCCGCTGGTTATTTATCTGGCCTGGTATTGTGATATTAGCTTTGCTGGCATTAGCCGCACAGCCAGTGTTAATGAACAAAATAAACCCGCTGCAGCGCCCGGTGCCAGCCAGTGGGCCGGTTTAGTGTTGGTGATGCTAATCAGTAGCTATGTTGGTGTTGAGTACTATGGCGTGCTAAAGCAGCAACAACTGGCAAAGCAACAAGAAATTGCGAAAGCAGCGTTAGCCAGCAACGCAGTGAGTACCATTGCGGTGTTGCCGTTTAGCGATGACAGCGCGGCGCAGGATCAGGGTTATTTAGCACTGGGCCTGGCTGAAGAAATGACCAGTTTGCTCGGCAGTGCTGCCAATTTTAAAGTGTCTGCATCGCGCTCCAGCCAGTTTTTAGCTGAGCAAGGCTTAACCGCGCAGCAAATTGGTCAGCGCTTGCAGGTTGATACCGTGCTGACCGGCAGCGTTAAGGCCACAGGCCAGCGGTTAAATGTGCGGGTACAGTTGCTGGATGTAAACAGTGGCAACACCCTGTGGAGCAATACTTATGCCCGAGAACTCACCGCTGTTGCGCAGTTAGAACAGGAAATTGGCCGCTCGGTAGTAAATACGCTACAGGATAAATATGCAGAGGCCGGCAGCTTCAACAGCCTGGCCAGTACCCGTAATGCCGATGCTTATGTGCTGTACCTAAAAGGCCGTGAACAATACCGCAAACAAACCACTGAATCCATGCAGCAAGCCCGCCAGTTATTTGAGCAAGCTGTGGCGCTAGACCCGGAATATGCCAATGGCTATGTCGGGCTGGCGGATACCTTATTGTTACTGTCAGAAATTCGAGAAGGCTTTGGTATTATTAAAACTGATATCGCAGCAAACCTCGCTCAGCAAAATATTGATAAAGCATTAGCTCGTCAGCCAGAATTAGCTGAGGCGCATCTGGTAAATGGATTTGTTTCATATATACAAAATGACTTTGACAAAGCTATTACTGACTATGATCGAGCGATTGAGTTAAACCCGAGTCTGGCGATTGCCTATATGTGGAAATTTCTGGCATTAAATTCTCTACAGCGCTTTGATGAATCCTTACTGGCATTGCAGCAGGCGCAGCAACTGGATCCATTATTTCAAACTAACACTTACAACTTAGGACGCGCGCTGACCCGCGCTGGTCGCTTTGATGAGGCTGCAACTACTTTTAAGCAAATGGAGGTGGATTTCCCGCAGTCACCTTTTCCCCATCAGGGCTTAGCGGATATTTATTTTAGCCAGGGTAATTTAGTGGATGCGATTGCTGAGGCACAGAAAGCCATATCGCTTTCACCTGACAATCATACTCTAGGGCATAAAATGATCAGTCCAATGGTAAATCTGGGGCTCACCGATATTGTGAAGCAAATGGCAAATGATCCGGCATGGGCCAGTACTACTGATTTTTATCAGGAAACATTACTAATCTTGGAGCAGGATTTTACCGAATTATTTTCACGAATGGACTTTAAGCTGGCCGCTAACCCAGATGATTACTGGCTGCAGTTTGAGGCTGGCTGGTATCAGGCAATGTTTGGTGATAAGCAAAAAGCACTGAACATGTTAACTGAGAAATCTAACCTGGTTGAGCCGGCTGATATGTTTGGTATGCCATATTGCTCACCGGCGATTGAAATTGCCTGGGCTGAACAAGAGTTGGGCAATGCACAAAGCGCGCTTGATTTAATAGCCCAATGCAAGGCTTTAATGACCGAGCAACTGCAGTCGTCTATCATTTATTCGGAATTATACTATCTGGCGGCGCGTGTAAATGCGCTGGAGGGTAATAAAGCTGAAGCTATTAGTAGATTGTCAGAAGCTATCAATAAAGGCTGGCGAGAATATTGGACTAAATATGACCCTTTGCTGGCAGGCCTGACAGATGAGCCAGAGTTTCAGCGGTTAATTCAGTTTCTGGATAAGGATTTAGCCCGGCAGAAAATCGAAGCGCTAAAGTTGTTTAGGGAGTAGGGTCGCATAAAAAAACAAAACAGGTTTTCACCTGTTCTGTTTTTTTATTTCAAGATTATAAAACTTTAGCTTTGGGTTTTACGTTGTCTTCTTAACCCCATAGTGAATAAGCCTGCTAACAACAGTGCAATAGACCCTGGAGCATTAACCGGGGTAACCGGGCCGTCACTTGCTGGCAGAATACGCAGCAGTTCACCATCAGAGAAGAACGACATGGTCGGGTTATTTACTTCTGAATCGTTTCTGTCGACATTGGTATAACCACATACTTCAATAAAGGGGTCAATGCCATCATCCGGATTGTCCGGGTCGAAGTCAGGGTTAGGCTTTTCAATGCATTTTTGTTCAAATACTATTTCGTCGCCTGGCCGGTTACTGGTCATAAAAAACCGGCCTGCACTGGACGATAAATCGACAGCGGCATACACCATATAATCGCCGGGGGCAAAGGCCATGGTTGGCGCGGTATTTAAGGTAACCCAGCCGTTCTTAATGGTGCCATCCGGCGTCACCAGATCACCTGCGGTATTAATGTCGCCGGGCAGGAAAACGTCATCAATTAACCAGCGCACGTTATAGCTAACATCTGGTGTATCAAAATACAGGCTGAAAAAACCAAACATATCCAGCGCATCACCCTGGGCAAATTCCCAGACACAGGGCTCGCCGTAAATTGCGAATTCTAACGCGGCGATGCCGGCATTTAATTCGTCTTCAGTAATTAAACCGTTATCAAAGTCTTCGTATAGAAAGTTTATTTCCTGCTCTAAATTATCTATATCGTCCTGGGTATAACCTTTAATACAGTCATTAGGTACTGAGCCTAAGCCACGGCCGCCACCGCCGACAGCCCGCAAAATACTGTTAGCTGCAAAAGGGGCATCAAAATTAAAAGCCGACTCAATAATACCGACTTCATTTAAATACTGGTTATCGACATAATAAAAAGCCTGCGAGAAATTGGCGCTGAAATCGCCTCTGCCGCCTGACCTGACCAGACCAGCCTCAGCAAACTGGGCAAAGAAAAATAGCACCAGCAATGGCAGGGTAAGTAGTTTTAGTTTTGTAGACATAGATATTCCTTAACTTTAACGATACAAGGTATGCGTTATTCTCACCAGTTACGGCATGGCAGGAATGGGTAAGCTACAGGTACTACTTTAGAATGGGGATAGGGTAGCTGGTTAAAAACTAAGCAATATTTAAGCCGAAATAAAATAAGCTTATTATTTA
>NZ_JBFJPY010000085.1:0-14196 GCF_041616895.1 Arsukibacterium sp. | reverse complement strand
GGCATTCGCCATGCGAGAGTAGTACACCGCCAGGCTCCCAATAAAGCCAAAGAGCCCACTCAGTCGAGTGGGTTTTTTGCATTGTAACAGGCAAACGTAGTACACCGCTGGTAGGCCAGCCCCGCAGGCTCCCAGTTCAAGCAAAAGGCCTACCCTAACCGGTAGGCCTTTTTGCGTTAATACTGGTTATTATCTAGACAAACTAGCGAAATAAGTTAACACTGTATCGACAGTCAAAAGGAGTTGTTCGTGTCACTTGCCCGCTTATTTAAACAGAAAACTTATTCCAGCTGGTTAATTATCCTGGCTTGCTGTCTATTATTTGCGAATAGTTTATTTGTTGTGTCCGCGATCCTTTTGCCCATAAATCTAACTATCTGGCAATTAGCATTGTTATTTAATGCTCTGGTAGGCCTATTCTTAATTGGTTTGTTTTACGGTGTGCAATATCACCGTCGTTCTTTGGCGACAACGGTTTTGCAGGTTGATCATGCTATAAAGCGGCTGGAAGAGCGGTTGGAGCTAAGCCAACGGGTTGATTTAATGCCTGAGATCCGGCTGGAAAAGATTAATGACCGATTGTTAAACTACATTCGGCGGGACCATGAAGTACGCCATCTGGTCAGAGTGCAAGGCTTGATTGATCATGAACTTGCGATTGGCAACCGGATATTTTTCGAAAGTAAATTGCAACACTTTCTCAGTGATGCCTCTGAAGAAGGTGCCGGTGGCTTGTTTATTATCGAGGTTTCTCATCCTGGTCATAGTATTAGCCAAGTTAAACAGCTTGCATGCCTTAAAGCCTGTGTTGAAGTCATTAACAGTTACTGTGAGCCTTATCAGGATAGGATCCTGGCACGCTTGTCTGAAAATGATCTCGTACTTTTACTGTCGGGTATTGCAGAGAAAGAAATGGCTAACCTGGCTGATACTCTTGTGGTGGCGATGGGACGGGCAAATTGTTTTGCGTCGTATCTTAGTTCTGATTTTGTTCATATCGGTTATGTAGCCTACCAGCGCAATCAAACGACTTATCAGTTATTGTCCGAGGCGGATATGGCGCTTCGAACCGCGCAATTGTATGGACATAATAGTGCGTTCGGTTTTGAGCCTGAGAAAAAACCTGCAGCAAAAGGTTCAGTATGGTGGCGCTCTGAATTAACTAAAGCATTAGTGCAACATCGTTTCAGTTTGAGTTTTCAACCCGTTTTCTCCTGGCAGGACCAGGAACTGTTACAACAAGAAGTGCTGGTGAGATTACAAAGTACTGAGGGTGAAAATATTCCGGCGGCGATATTTCTGCCAATGGCATACAGTTGTGGTTTAACAGTACAAATTGACCAACACGTGTTGCTCCGTGCCGCTAAGCTTGGATTATTGGAAACCCGAAGCGCTATCAGGTGCAGTGTTAATATTAATGCTCATTCGTTATTAAGTAAGGATTGGCAGCAGTGGCTGGAGCAGCTGGTAGCCTCCGGTCAGCTCGACCCCTCACAATTAGCATTAGAATTAACAGAGCACCATCTGATCCGTTACTACGATAAACTTAAGCCGGTGCTGGATAAGGTGATAAAGTTAGGGTTTTCATTGGTGGTTGATCAGGTTGGATTAACGATTGATATTCCACCTTATGCTGATGATTTAGCCATTGAATCTGCCAAATTGCACCCCTCAGTTGTGCGCAATATTGATGAGCATCTGGAGCAACAACTATTTGTTCGTGGTTTAATTTCGCATTTCGCTGAACGAGGTATCCGGGTTATCGGCACTGGCGTAGAGTTGGCCAGCGAGTGGCAGACGCTGCAGAAGTTAGGTGTTGCAGGGGGCCAGGGTTTCTACTTTAGCCAACCCCTGTCGAAGATAGTAACCGGAACTGCTGCGGAGTGATTAAGTTGCGATAGCGCAATCCAGCCAAGCCTTGTAAGCCGCCGGTATGAAAAAAGCTAATCCTGCTACCAGGGGTAAACTCCCCTTCACCAATCATTTGAAAAAGCTTATATAATGCCCTGCCGGTATATACTGGTTCAATTGCAATACCGTGTTGTTTGGTAAATTGACAGCAAAAATCTATGTGCTGCTGCGGACATTTGGCATAACGATGCTCTGTTGCTGTGGCAATAATGCGCCAAGGTAAAGGCTTAACGGCTGCCGCCTTCAACAGCGTTGCAACCTTATCTGTTAAAGCAGTGTCATTCACTACCGCCAGCCCTATCACCTCTTTTACCACATGCTCTGCCTCGCATGCTCTGCTGGCAGCCCTGATTAAACCTGCTACCGTTCCACCACTGGCTGATGCCGTGGCTATTACATCAGCCTGACCTGCCGGGGTATCGGTAAGATTTAAATCGGCGATACCTTGCACACCTAACGCTGAACTTCCACCTTCTGGTACAAGCAAGTAATTGGGGTGACGTTTTGTTATCAGCTCGAGAAAAGCCGGTTGCTGCCGTTGTCGGTAGGTCTGGCGGTTAATTGCAACCAGCTCCATTCCCCGTGCATGGCAATATGCTAAGGTAGGATTTTGCAGATCAATCTTGTCTGTCCGGACATAAGCGGTGGCATTAATCTTATTGCATTTCGCAGCCGCGGCACAGGCTGCCAGATGATTTGAGAAGGGCCCTCCAAAAGTCACTAAGCCGCGATATTGCTGTTGCTGAATCAACTTTATATGATATTGTAATTTCATCCATTTGTTGCCAGATAGCATTGGCTCAACCATAGTCTGACAATATAACCAAAGGTCCACACGAGCTTCAGAAAGCCGCGGTTCGACAATCTGGTGCCAACTGGCAGAGGGAGCTGCGATATCAAGGGGTGGCAATAACATAAAGCGGGTTGGTAACTTTAAAGTGAAAGTGCCAGTATTATAAACCGATATCAGGGTTAAATAGCATTAAGATGTTAGCCAAAGTATTGCAGCAGATTAGATTTGGCCACAAAAGCTCAGCAGGTATTGCCGTGCTACATATTCGTGAGCACGAAATTCAGCTTTTAATTCAGCCCGCGCATAATCAAGAGGCCGCAGTTTCTGTTTATCCGGTGAACCATGGCGATTGGCAGCCTGCAATGAAAGAAGCGCTTGGTCATGTCAGTAAAATGATGGCGTTAACTTTAATTATTTCTCCGGCGATGTACCAGATTGTTCAACTTGAGAAGCCGGCTCTGGACGAGCAGGAGTTACTGGCCGCCTTGCCCTGGCAAATCAAGGATCTTACAGATATTGCTCTGGAAGAGCTGGTACTTGATTATATCGATTTGCCTGCTGCTCCGGGACAATCTGCTAAAATTAATGTCGTGGTGAGTGCCAAAAGCCAGTTGCAGGAGCTCATCGCATTTGTTACTGATGCAAAACTGAGCTTGCAGCAAATCTTAATTGAAGAATGGTTAATCCATGAATTAACCCAGTATGCTGATCATGCCGCGCTGGTATTAATGCATCAGCCCGGGCAGGATGTATTGCTGCAGGTAATTCGGCAAGGCCAGATACAATTCTCCAGGCGGATCCGCGGTTTCAATCGGCTGCATCAATACAATAAAACCGACTTACAGCAGGGGGTTTTTGATAATCTACTGCTGGAAATTCAACGCTCTATGGATTATATCGAAAGCCAGCTTAAATTGCCGCCGGTGCGCAGTATTCAATTGCTATGTAGCGGCGCAGAACGAACGGATTTAGTACCCTTATTTCATCAGGCGGGCTTTAATCAGGTTCAGCCATTGCAACTTAGACCCGAATTACAATGGGCCTCGGCCATTAATTTAAATGAATTCTGGCCAGCTATTGCCGCTACCGTCAGCTCCAACTGGGAGTCGACAGCATGAAACAGCGGATTAATCTTTATCAGGTAGCGTTACAACCGCAGAAGCAAACAATGACCCTATCGTCATTATTTGTAGTGCTGCTACTGGTACTTGCTGTGAGTGTGCTGGCATGGGGAGGGTTACAATGGCAACAACAAAAACAGTTGCAACTCAATACCCTGGCGGAACAGCAGTTAACGCGCCAGCAGCAGCAGCTTGAACTACTGCAGCAGGCGTTGCTGCAGCGTAAGCCATCGTCAGCGCTTATTACCGAACGTGACTTGCTAAAGCGCAGGGTTGAACAGCAAATTGCGTTGCAACACTATCTAGCTGCACAGCAAGTAAGGGCGGACTATGCATACAGTACGGTGTTACAACAGTTAGTTGATACCGATATTACCAGCGTCTGGTTAACTCATTTTACCCTCCGCCCCCGCAGTAGCGAGCTTAAAGGCCTGACGATAACCCCAGCTGAAGTGCCTGGCTGGTTGGAAAGTTTGCGTCACTTTGACTACTTTCAAGGTCAGCGTTTTAACGAGCTGCGGTTAACCCAGTTACCAGAGCAACAGGCAGTTCAGTTTCATCTTATTGCTGAGCAGGGAGACTGAAGATGGCTAACTGGCAGCAATTAAACCAGAAATATCATGCGTTACAGTTGCGTGAAAAGCGGTTGGTCTTTTTTGGCTCAATAATCTTAATTTTCTGGCTACTGCTAATCTACCTGCTGGAGCCCGCCTGGCAGCAACAAAAGCAGTTAATCGGGCAGCAGCAAAAGCTGCGTCTACAGCAACAACAAGTTCAGCAACAACTTGAGCTATTGCAGTTGCAACTGGCCATTGATATAGAACAACCCTTTAGGGATGATATTGCCAGCCTTACCCGGCAACAGGCAGATCTGGCAGCCCAAAGACAAAATCAAAGCAGTTTATTTATTGGTGCCGATCAAATGCTGGCGCTACTGCGGGAAATTCTGTCAAAAAGTCAGCAGGTAAAACTACAGTCCCTGTCAACTTCGGCCGCAGTTCCCGTTGTGCTGGCGGGCCAGTTGGCAGAAGAGGCGCCTTTATTGTACCAACACAAAACGACGCTGATAGTCCGCGGTCGTTACACTAGTGTCCAGCAATTGTTAACCGAGTTAGAGCAGTTGCCCTGGCTGGTGCAATGGCAGCGACTGGATTATCAGGTAACAGATTATCCGATGGCTGATATTAGCATTGAATTTATTACAGTGAGCGAGAATGAAAACTTTATTCAGCTGTAGCGCTGTGTTGTTTACGTTTAGCTGCCTAGCTGATCCCACGCGGCCGCCCTCAGGTTACATTGACCTTAGCAAAGAGGGGGGCAGTGGTAACGCTGTCAGTTCGGTCAGTGCGCTAAAGTTGCAAATCATTCAAAACAGTAACCAGCGGACAAGTGCCACTATTAATGGTCAGTTACTACAACTTGGTGAGCAATATCAAGGTTATACTCTCACCAATATCAGGTCTACTTCGGTTGTGCTGAGCCGGGGAGAGGAACAACTCATTTTGCAGTTACATAATAAAACGATAAAAAATTATGATGAATAATACCCGTTTAAATGTGTGTTTTGTCAGCAGTCTGCTGTTGCTGAGCGCGTGTCAGGCTTTGCAGCCCAATGCTGGCCCCACGGAAGCAAAGAAAGCATTGCAGCCCGATGTTACCGCAGCTAAACCTGTGTTGGCTGTACCGGCAGCGGTTACCCAGGATTTGCTGGCCAGGCCTGCGCCTGTGGTAGCAAGCACCGAACCAAGGTTCAATATTTCGGCTTCAGACGTTGCACTGAACGATTTTTTTCATTCGATTGTGCACGATACACCTTACAGTCTGGTGGTTCACCCAAGTGTTCAGGGCACGATCAGTCTGCAACTGAAGCAGGTAACGCTGGCGGAGACACTGGCTATTGTCCAGTCGCTGTATGGTTTCGATATCCGACGCCAGGGCATGGTCTATCAGGTTTATCCGGCGGGCTTGCGAACCGAAACTATCGCCGTTAACTATCTGATGTTACAACGAAACGGCTTCTCATCTATCTCTGTTAATTCCGGTGGTGTGTCGCAGGACAATAACAATCAGAATAACAATAATAATAGTCGTGGTAATCAGGGGTTAGCGAATAACAACCAACAAAATAGTCCGTTTGGCAATAATAATGGCCAGATGCAGAACAGCCAGCAACAGTTCAACGGCAGTACCATTCAAAGTGAAAGCCGTACTGATTTCTGGAGTGATTTAAAAGAAGCGGTACAGGGCGTATTAGGTGAAGGCGAGCAAAGAATGGTGGTCGTCAGCCCACAAGCAGGCTTAGTGACGGTGCGTGGCATGCCAGATGAAATCGCGGCAGTAAAAGCGTTTCTGGGCCAGTCAGAACAGCAGTTGCAGCGGCAGGTTGTGCTGGAAGCTAAAATTATTGAAGTGACATTAAGTGACGAATATCAGCAAGGTATTAACTGGCAGAATGCGCTGGCCACCATAGGCTCCACCAGTTTCAACTTTACTACGTCAGGTGTTATCCCAAACAATACCATAAGCAGCAATGTCGGTGGGGTCAGCGCTATTTCATTCAGTAATGCTGACTTTAACGGCGTCATTAATTTGCTGGAGACGCAGGGTAATGCCCAGGTGCTGTCAAGCCCACGGGTTACCGCGATGAATAATCAGAAAGCGGTGATTAAAGTGGGGCAGGATGAATATTTCGTAACTGACATTACCAGCAATACGACTATTGCGGGTACCGGGGCTACGACCACGTCGCCCAATATTTCTCTGCAACCTTTTTTCTCAGGTATTGCGCTGGATGTGACGCCGCAGATCGATCAGAACGGTAGTGTGATCTTGCATGTTCACCCGTCCGTCACCGAGACTTCTGAGCAAAGCAAAACGATCCGCTTTAGCGATGAGCAAATTGTATTGCCACTGGCGCAAAGCAATATCCGGGAGTCTGATACTATTATTAAAGCGCAAAGTGGGGAAATTGTGGTTATTGGTGGCCTGATGCAAACGGTTACCAGCGACAGCGAATCGCGCACACCGGTACTAGGAGCAATACCTATATTGGGCCAGTTATTTACCAGCAAAAATAAAGTCGAACGGAAAAAAGAACTGGTGATCCTGCTAAAACCTACTGTCGTGGGCAATGGCGTCTGGCAACAGCAGTTACAGCAGTCAGCAGAATTAATTACTGACTGGTATCCTGAGCAATAAGCTTATGTATGCTGCCCACTTTAATCTGGCGTTAACGCCGTTTTCACTCACCCCCGATACCCGTTTCTATGTTGGCTTGCCGCAACATGAGGCGGCCTTGGCGGTGCTGAATACGGCGCTAGCTGCTGGTGAGGGCTTTATTAAAGTAACTGGTGAAGTCGGCACGGGTAAAACGTTGTTGTGCCGGCTGCTGTTAAAACAGGCGCAGGCTGACTGGCAGCTGGCGTATTTACCTGATCCCAGTGTAAGTCCATTAGAGCTGCGCTGGGCGCTGGCTGCAGAGCTTGGCCTTAAATACTCAGCCAATATCGATGCCAGCCAGCTGTTGCAATTGCTGCAACGGCAGCTTATTTTGCTGGCGCAAAGTGGCAAGAAAATTATTCTGGTCATTGATGAAGCGCAGGGTTTACCTGATGATACCCTCGAGTCATTACGGTTACTAACAAACCTGGAAACCGAGCAGCGCAAATTGTTACAGGTGGTGCTATTTGGCCAGCCTGAGCTGGATCAGCGCTTGGCTAGTCAGCAGTTCCGTCAATTGCGCCAACGTATTTCATTCTCTTACGTATTGCCGGTAATGTCGCCGGCACAAATCCGTTTCTATGTAAGGCACCGGCTGCAGGTTGCAGGCGCTACGCCCGCCTTATTCAATTCATTCGCTTTACATGCTATCGGCCGTTACAGCCGCGGTATTCCCCGGCTGGTTAATTTGCTGGCGCACAAAGGGCTAATGCTGGCGTACGGCGAGGGTAAAAGCAGGGTCACGGGCAGGCACATCCGCTTTGCCGCTGAGGACACTGAAGACACCCGGCGTAGCAAACGCCGTTATTTGTGGTTGCTTGGTGCTGCTGCGGTATTTAGCGCAGCCTGTGTTGGCTGGATGTGGCGATGAGTGTCATTAATAAGATGCTGCAGGACCTTGAGCAACGCCAGCAGCAAGAAATTTCTGTCACCAAACAGAGCCAGGCACCACGGCAGGGCAATGGTCACACCAGCTATTATGTTGGATTTGCTTTGCTGGCAGGGTTAATGTTAATTGGCATATTTTTATTTTCACCTTCGCATTGGCAAGGCAATGACACTCAACGGCCACAAGCGGTAGCGGATGATTTAGGTGTAAGTGGTGATCAGGTGCAACCTGTGGCTAATGTCAGCCAGCAAACCGAAGTGGGCTATGCCGTGCCTGCCAGCATTATGGCAGTGCTGGCAGCAGAGCCAATTACAGCAGAACCAATCACAACAGTTACCGCAGAAAAGCAAACTAAACCGCTAACTGTGGTCAATGCAGCGGAAGCAGCCCAACCTGTTGCTGAACACCTGGCGGCAGCGCTGACAATACCAAGCGAGGTAACACCGGTTCTGGCGCAGCCAGTGCGTGTTAATATTTCGCAGGTGACAACTATCGCAGAAGCCGAATCGGCCGCCGCGGCTAAGCCACAAACGATGATAGATAAACAGCTGCTGAGTATTGCAGAGCAGCAGCAAAACATGCAACAACGGGCAAATGCTAGTGAAGCGGCAGGAGACACCAGTGGCGCCATTGCTATCTGGCAACAGCTAGTATCGCAGCAACCAGCTGAGGCAAATGGTTATCTGAACCTGGCCAGGTTATGGTTAAAGCAACAGCAAATTATTACCGCCAGTCAGGTGCTGTTACAAGCCCGCCAAAAAGGGGTGTTAAGCGCAGAGATTAATATGCAGCTGGCCCAGCTGGCGGTGCGTCAGGGGCAATGGCAGCAGGCGCTGGCGTTCTTGCCCGATCAGTTTGAGTTGGTTGCTGAGCCAGAATATTTTGGTATGAAAGCCACGATATTACAGCAACTGCAGCAACATGAGGCGGCGCTTGGCTGGTATCAGCGTTTACAGCAGTTGCAGCCAGATCAGGGGCGTTGGAGTCTCGGTGCTGCACTAGCCAGCGAACAACTTGGAAAGTCAGCGCAGGCCCACCAGTATTATCAACATGCCTGGCAATATCGTCAGGCGTTATCGGTGAGTAGCCATAACTTTATTCAACAACGGCTTAAGGCAACAGAACCTTAGTATGCAAAAACCCAAGCTTAAAATGCGCCTAGGCGACTTGCTGGTGCACGAAAATATTATTACTGAGAGCCAGCTGGAGCAAGCCCTGGCGCGCCAGAAAAGTAGTGGCCGTAAGCTGGGCGCCACCCTGATAGAAATGCAGTTTTTAACTGAACAGCAGTTACTGCAATTTTTAGCGCAGCAGCTGCAGGTGCCGTTTCTGGACATTGCCCAGCGAAAAATTGATCCTAAAGTCGCACAATTGCTGGCGGAAGTTCATGCCAGACGCTTTAGAGCGCTGGTAATTGAAGACATGGGTGACTCCGTTTTACTGGGCATGAACGACCCAGCCGACCTGGCCGTGCTGGATCAGGTAGCACCACTACTGGCGCCTCGTGAAATTAAAATTGCCGTGGTACGCGAAAGCCAATTGCTGGAAGCGTTTGACTCGTTGTATCGGCGTACCAAAGATATTGAAACCTTCGCGACGCAGTTAAAGCAAGAGCATAGTGGTGATAACGATGATGCATTGCTTGGTGAAGAAAACCGCGAAGAAACCGATAATACGATAGCCAAGCTGTTACGTTCAATTTTTGAAGATGCGGTGCAGGTCAAAGCGTCGGATATTCATATTGAACCCGATGAAAAAGTACTGCGCATCCGCCAGCGGGTAGATGGAATTTTACAGGAAAGCACCTTAAATGAAGTGAGTATTGCCGCTGCGCTGGTACTGCGCTTAAAACTGATGGCCAGCCTGGATATTTCTGAAAAACGACTGCCGCAGGATGGCCGGTTTCAAATCACGGTTAAGCAACATAAAATTGATATCCGGATGTCTACCATGCCGGTGCAATACGGTGAGTCGGTGGTGATGCGTTTGCTGGACCAATCGGCCGGGCTGTTAAAAATGGAAGATACCGGGATCCCGGGCCCGATGTTAGCCAGGCTGCGGCGAATTGTGCAAAGCCCGCATGGCATGATCCTCGTTACCGGACCTACCGGCTCAGGTAAAACAACCACCTTATATGGCCTGCTGAGTGAGCTTAATCAGGCGGGCAGTAAAATTATCACGGTGGAAGATCCGGTAGAATACCGCTTATCACGCATTAATCAGGTGCAGGTTAATCATAAAATAGGCCTGACCTTCAGCAACGTGCTACGTACTACGTTGCGCCAGGATCCCGACATCATCATGGTGGGGGAGATGCGCGATCAGGAAACCGCCGAAATGGGCCTGCGCGGCGCGCTTACCGGCCACCTGGTATTATCTACCCTGCATACCAACGATGCGGTATCCAGTACACTTCGCTTAATTGATATGGGAGCTGCGCCCTACCTGGTAGCCAGTGCCTTACGGGCCATTATTGCCCAGCGTCTTATCAGGCGGTTATGTGACTATTGCAAACAGCCACATCAGCCTGACGAGCTAGAATTAACCTGGTTACGGCACCATAAAGCCAATGACCAAGCCAGTTACTGGCGGGGTCAGGGGTGTCAGTCTTGTCATCATACCGGTTACAAAGGCCGGCTGGGCGTGTTTGAGTTGCTGGTTATTAATAAACCGTTGGCAGACGCGCTGCGCCGCTCTGACATTGAAGGTTTTAGTAATCTTGCCTACCACAGCCCCGATTTTGTCAGCTTAGGTAATATGGCGCTTGATTATGCTCAGCAGGGGGTTACCACATTAGAAGAGGTTATCAGGGTATCAGAATATCTGGAGACAGAGCCGTTAACTCCAGACATGCCCCTAACTGACGCGGCAGAGGACAGCTAAAGTATGGCCAGCTTTCAGTATAAAGCGCGGGACGCCAGTGGCAATGCTGTTACTGGTCAGCTGGAAGCCGGCAGTCAGGCGGCGGCGGCTGACATGCTGAAGCAGCGGCGCTATATTCCACTGAGTATCGAAGCCATTGTGGTCGCCGACAAAGCAGCCCGGTTCGAGCTGTGGCAGGCCAAAGTCAGCCTGACGGAGCTGATCATATTTTCGCGCCAGATGTATTCGCTGATGAAAGCCGGTATCCCTATTATCCGCTCGATTAAAAGCCTGGCCGAGAGTACTGGTTCGCCGCGCCTGCGCCAGGTAATGAACGATTTGGCAAGTGAGCTGGAAAATGGCCGCAGTTTATCGGTCGCGATGGCGAGCCACCCTAAAGTATTCAGTCGTTTAATTGTCAGTCTGGTGCATGTGGGTGAGAACACCGGCCGGCTAGACGACGCGTTCTTACAGCTTACCTTTTATTTTGAGCAAGAGCTGGAAACCCGAAAGCAAATTAAACAGGCCACCCGCTATCCAATTTTTGTTTTATTTGCCCTGGTGGTGGCCATGGTTATTCTGAATATCTTTGTTATTCCGCAATTTGCTAATATGTTTGCCCGCTTTAATGCCGAACTGCCCTGGTCTACCCAATTGTTACTGGCAAGTTCCACGTTTTTTATTACCTTCTGGCCCTTGTTACTGGTATTGTTAGTAGCATCCATTATTGGTATCAGTTTTTATCTGCAAACACCGGCGGGTAAATACCGGTGGGGTCGCTGGAAATTGCGGGTACCAATTATTGGCAGCATTATTAACCGCGCTACGCTTGGGCGCTTTGCCCGCAGCTTTTCAATGATGCTGAAAGCCGGAGTTCCCATTACCACTGCGCTTAGCTTAGTTGCCGAAGCGGTCGATAACGACTATCTTGGAGAGAAGATCCGGGAAATGCGGCGCAGTATTGAAAGGGGCGAAAGCCTGTTGCGGGTAGCACAGCAAAGTAATATGTTTACGGAGCTGGTGTTGCAGATGGTCTCGGTTGGTGAAGAAACGGGTCAGATGGATGAAATGCTAACGGAAGTAGCTGGCTTTTATGAACGTGAAGTGGCGTTTGATTTAAAGAGCCTGACGGCCAAGATAGAGCCGATCCTGATTGTGATTGTCGCTGCTATGGTATTGTTACTGGCATTGGGGATTTTTACGCCAATGTGGGATATGCTAAACGCCTACAAAGGCGGTTAATACTTGATACAAATTAAGCTCATAACAATAATTAACGATATACTCAATATGACAAGTGCCTGGGAGCAACCAATATGAAACAACCCAATATGAAACAGCTAAATATGAAACAACAAGGCGGCTTTACGTTAATCGAAATCGTGATCGTGATCATCATTCTCGGCCTGCTGGCTGCAACCGCGTTACCGCGGTTTTTAGATGTAACAGAAGAGGCGCAAGATGTGGCGGTAGAAGGCATTGCCGGTGGCTATGCCTCGGCAGTAGGTTTGGTGCGGGCGCAGTGGGAAGTGTCAGGCCGGCCCGATGGTAACGGGGGCACGGCCGAGCGTACGGTCGTAAACTATGACTTGGTGCAAATTGGCGTTGATGGCGATATTGGCTACCCGTCTGGCGATCCGGCGACTAACACCCGGGTGACCAGTGTTACCTCAGATGACTGTCTGTACCTGATTAACAACTTATTTCAGCAGCAGCTTAGAGTGGCCACCACTTTTGTTGCCGCTAACCAGTTGTTCGTCCGGGCTGACGCCAACATCTGTTTTTACCATCAGACCGCGGGTTTGTCGGCAGCACCTACCGATACCGTTGGTAATAATGGCTTCTCGTACAATGCAGCGACAGGTCAGGTTGGTTTATTTTTAAACAAAAACATCTAAGTTTTAATTAAGAAAAAGGTAGTATTTATGAAACGTAATCAGGCAGGTTTTACATTAATTGAATTAATTATTGTTATCGTCATTTTGGGTATTCTGGCCGTTACTGCTGCACCAAAATTTTTAGATTTTGGTGGCGATGCGCGTAGTTCGGTTTTACAGGGGGTAAAAGGCTCACTGGAGTCTGCCAGCTCATTGATTTATGGCAAGGCAATTATTGCCGGTGAACAAAATGCAGCTACCGAAACACTAACTGATCCTGCCATCAATATCGTTTATGGTTATCCGGCTGCTACCAGTACTGATTTAACCGCAGCAGCTGAATTATCAGACTTTGTTTTTGGTACGCCAGCAGCGGGTGCAATTCGAATTGCCGCCGATACGGCGGGTATAAATGCTGATGATACAGCAAACGAAAATTGTCACGTGTTATACACTCAGGCATCAGGTCCTGGCATTAAGCCGGTCATTACTATTGTAAATGACGGCTGCTAAAAGCAGCAAGTTGTCATGAACAGAATCCAGCACTACCGCGGCTTTACCTTAATAGAGCTTATTGTGGTGCTGGTAATAATAGGCGTGTTAGCAGTGTCCCTGCTACCACGCTTTTTTTCTGGCAGTGGCACTAACGAATACCTATACCGTGACCAGGCATTCAGCCTGATCCAGCGCCAGCAAATGCAGGCGATGCAATGCACCAATTGTCCCCCGGCCGGCTTTAGGGTGAACAGTTTTAGTGTTAATCCCGCTGGTATCAATGGCTGTGATAATACCGCGACGGCCATGTGTATCAGCGAGCGTGATCGCAGCAGCATTCGCTTGTCACCCGGCGCCTTTAATAACGATTTATATTTTAATAATTTAGGCCAGCCGATAACCGAATCTGGCTTACGCCGCTGCAACAGTGGCTGCCGGGTTAGGGTGCTGGGCAGTGTAAACCTTGCTATCTGTATTGAGTACGAAGGATACATTCGTATATGTTAGGCCCAGTTGCGCCAAGTCGCTGCCAGCAGGGCTTGAGCCTGATTGAGCTGATTATCGGCATAGTGGTGCTGGCCATCGCGCTTAGTCTGGTAACGGCGGTGCTGGGTCCTTTATATGTTAAAAGCACCGATCCCTGGCATCAGGTGCGGGCCACTGAGCTTGGCCAGAGCATGTTAAATGACATTATGGCGCGCTCCTTTGATCAACAAAGCCCCCGCAGTGGCAGTATGCTGCGCTGTGGTGAAACCGGGGCGCCGGCTTGTACTTTGCAAAACGGCGATGGCAGCTGGCCGGCCGATCCGGGAGAAACGGCGGCCGATAACCGACTACGGTTTAACGATGTGGATGACTTTAATAATTTTACCGCTAACGGCTCGCTGCTAACCAATATTCTGGCGGAAGATCTGGCCGATGTTTATCGCAATTACCAGCTGCAGGTTAGTGTGCGTTATGCCACTGCTGCTGATGTTAGCGGCATTAGCCTTGCACCCGATCAAGTGAAGGTGATTACCGTTACTGTCG
>NZ_JBFJPY010000084.1:0-14548 GCF_041616895.1 Arsukibacterium sp. | reverse complement strand
CGTTACTCGCGACACTGACTATGGGGCTATTTATGATGGAAAGTCATATCTAAATGACTGGCTAAAGCAGGAGTTTTCGGAGCGCGTTAGTAAGAAACGCAAAATTATTCTAACCGATAAGCTATCTCAAGGACTTAAAGTTGTTCATGCCGCTGTCACAAGAGAAATGGAAGAGGAAGAAGAGCGCTTGATTGCTGAAATCGCAAATGAATTTGAGAACTTGACAGCTAATGAAACATAACAAACGCATGTTGCCTGACTGGTTTTCCGCGGCCCTCCAAACCAGTCAAAATGCGAGCGTTAGGCAATCACTACACTGAGGATTACGTTATTAAGACTATTAAAGATGGAGCATTTTCTTTGCTGAGTGACACAGCACAAGCGTTATCTGAATTTAATGACCTAGAATATATGGTCATAGGTGGCTGGTGTCCAGTATTGAGAAATACCTCAGGAATAACTCACCCTGGGACTTTGGATGTGGATATTTTGTTTAAAGATTCTTACCGATCAGGCAATTTAGAAGCAGTCTTAAAAAAGTTTATAGATGCAGGCTTTATGCCCTCAGCCAAGCATCCATTCCAGCTACTAAAGCCGCAAGATATAGGCGGTAAGAAGTTTGTATACAATATAGACATTTTGCACCCCGGAATGCTCGACAATAAAGATCAGGTTGGTATGTTTGTCGACCATCTTGATCTAGATGTACCCTTGAATGAAGGCGAAAAGCTAAAAAAGGTTGTTTCTATAGTCCTGCCTAACTCAGCTATTCTGTTCAAAGAGAATCTCTATGACATATATGATGAAGACGGCCTTTCGTTCAATCTGGTTTCCTTTGACGGTATGTTCATTACCAAAATGGATAGTTGCCAGAAACAAAAACGAGAAAGGGACTCTTTCGATATATACCTGGCTTTTCTTAGCAATGGGGTTAACGTATCTAGAATCAATGAAATTGCCCAAAATGACTCTAGAATTGATAAGTCTCTTAAGTCGTTTAAGCAGTTCCTTAATAATAAATCAGATATTTTTAATGCAAATGTTTTGCTGTTTAATACCTCAACAAAAGGGTCGCCAGCCAACGATATACTTGGAAAGCTAAATGCCTAACAAAGCCTGTTAGAGGGACTTCAGCATTTCCTGCTCTAGCTCCTGCTGGCGGCGTTAATGTTCGCTATTTGCTCAAAACTGCCACTGGATTTGCAATTTCTTTCAAAATAACTTTGAAAAATACCTATCAGAACCTTTGAGCTATTGGATTTCAGAAGGCATTGGTTAGTATACCTACCAGTGCCCGGATAAAGCTTTAAGTTTGGGGAAACTAAAAAGATCACCTAAGCAAGCAACTGCGCAATGACGGGAAGTCATTTAGAAGAATTTTGAAGCATTTATTGGATATTAGACGCACCCTTAGAAAAATTTTGACAAAATTGTATGTTGTTTGTGCCAAAACGGAGAAGTTGCTAGATGAGTATTGCCGGCATTCGATCCAATCGCGGGGACGCTTATCAGACGCTAGTCGCATTCGATTGGGCGCTCACTGTTCTTTCTGATGAAAACTATTCATGGCTGGAGATAGATTCAATATCTTATCCAGTTGATGATGTTGTAGTAGGCAAAGTAGACGGGACTGTGATTGCCTGCCAGTGCAAAAAGAATCAAGTTGATTTCAAAAGCTGGACAATTGCCGACTTAGGAGACGAACTAGATAAAGCGGCTAGCTTGTTAAAAATTAATCCAAAAGCACAGATCCGTTTTTACTCACGGAGTAACTTTGGGCTTCTCGCAAAACTGAGAGAACACTGTTCAACCCAAAATGAGAACAGTTATAGGGGTAGCCTTGGCAAAGAACACCAAACAACTGATACGGTACTATCGAAAAAACTTGCTACATCTGCAACTGGATTATCGACCTACGAGTTTTTCCGTCGAACACAGTTTGTAGTTAGCGAAGAACTTGATCGTATGGAAACGTTATTACGCGAACGCTTGCGTTCTCTCGTAAGCAATCCAGATATCGCTTTTAAGGCACTATGGGTCCACCTCGATCAGCTTGGGGGGCGAATAGGTAACAATGATAAAAACTCCGCTACTAAGCATCGTTATACCAAACAAGATCTAAATAACATTCTTCATAAATCAGGGGCAATGTTGGTTCCACCCATGAATCTCGCTGATATACGTAAATCCTTTTCAGCAATCTCTGCTATTGGTAGGGTCTGGCGACGAGATATCGCTGGTCAGCGTATTCAGAATTTAGTCATGAACGAGATTACTGCAGCCATCGACACCAAAAAACGTTCCATATTGCTTATGGGGCAGCCGGGAGCAGGAAAGACCTGTGTCATGTTAGCATTACAGGATGAGTTAGAAGCTCGTGCGTTAGTTCGTTCAGATATTGTTCCACTTTTCATTCAGTCGCGAGAATTTGCTGACTTAGATACATCTCAAGACAGACAAGCTCAAGGCTTGTCTGAAGAATGGGTCGAAAAAGTGGCCCGCTTGGCGGAAAATTGTCATGTTGTTATATCAATTGATTCCTTAGATGTGTTGTCAATTGCACGCGATCACCTTGTTCTAAAATACTTTCTTGCGCAAATTGATCGTTTGTTGTTGATACCCAATGTTACCGTCGTTACTGCGTGTCGGACATTCGACAGACATTATGACCGACGAATTGCTGAACGACAGTGGGATTGTGAATTGGAATGCAAACCTCTGGATTGGGATATAGAAGTTGCCCCCTTGCTCAGGTCATTTAGCATCACTACTACTACTATTGATGCAGTAACTCGTGAGCTCATAAGAAATCCTCGTGAACTAGCTCTGTATATAGAAATGGCGCAGAGGCAGGGAATATTTAATGTTGTGACTAGCCAAGCATTGGCACAACGATATCTAGATACCATTGTTTTGGCGAATAGTAACTTGGGGGATGCGGCTATACAGGCTATTGAAGCTATTGCTTCTGAGATGCTAAAACTTCGTAGCTTGGCTGTACCGCGACAACGCTTTTCAGCGTCAGATTTGCTCCGGAGGGAACTATTAAGTCTTAATGTGCTTCAAGAAACTCAAGACGGGAAGCTAACGTTCGGGCATCAAACACTTTTGGATGTATTGGTAATAAGTGGGGCATTGCGCAACGGTATCGCGCTGAATACTTTCATACAGAGCTTACCGCCCGTTCCTTTTGTTCGTCCAAGCATCAAAAGTTTTGTTTCTCAGTTGGCTTTGGGAGATCGCAGTGAATTAAGAAAGCAACTGAGGGCTGTGCTTAAAGGTAAAGCCGCTTTCCATATAAGGCGATTGGTAGCAGAGACGTTCGCGGAGCAGCCTCCTCATGATGACGACTGGCCATTTATACTAGATTTGCGAAAAAATAATCGTGATATTTTCCAGGTGATATACACCTTGGCAAAGTCTATTGATTGGCATTACTTCTGGCTTAAGAATCTCATCCCTGTTTTAAAAAATACCCGAGATGCAGAAGGATTATTAGGGCATGCGCATCTGATTTCTCGGTGGAGTAATGAGGACAGCGCTGTCGTTTTATCATTTTGGTTAGATGTATTGACGCTAAGTTGGATTGATAGCATTCAAATTGCTGACAGAATAGGGAGCTATCTTTCGAGCATTAAAGCAGAAAATATGGAGCAAGTAGCTCCATTGCTTGAGCGGTTGATCAACTTGCCTATACCAAAACACAGCTCGCTTGGTCGAACTATCGCATGCTGTGTTAAAGCATGTTATGCAGATGATTTATTTCTCTGGCGTTATATAACTAAAGACTTCAGCGACGAAGATTTTCTTGAGTACCGATTCGACGATAAGTTGCGATGCCAGGCCCATGAGTTCAGGGACAACAATGACAATTTTATCTGCCATCAGATGGAGCAATCAGTCATTCTGCTAGATTTGGCTGTTGAATCGGTAGAACGTTGGAGCGAAATTCGAGTTTCACGATATGGAAAAACTCGAATTGGATATCGAAATGGATTTCTATCTGACACTTCATATGAAATTACTCACAGCGAGAGAGATTTGCGAATTTCGAGTAGTATGAAAGTACTACTAAGTGCTATTGAATCTTCGATTCTCAAGCATGCCAGAACTAATTCAGACTGGTGGCAAACTAATCGTGAGCGTCTGTGTTTTAACCTCGAAGGGTCTCTACTTTACTTTGCTGTTCTCGCTTGTACTGAATCCCCAGTAAATAACATTGACGTAATAGGTAAGATGCTGAGTGACCGAAAATTGCTGGAGTTCGAACTTACCTATGAATTAGGAGCATTGTTGCGGTCGGCATTTAGGTACCTCGACACACCGACACAAGATGCTGTAATGACAACTATTTTGACTGTGTGGGACGAGAGCGCTACAGATAGCTCAAATTATTTTTGGATATTGAAGACACAAGCTGAATTAGTTTCTGCAATACCGTGTTATCTCCGTACACCAGAAACCCAAGCAGTAGTAGATACGTATGAGATAAATGAAGGAGTTTTAGTTCATCAACCAGATATTCGTTCGCATGGTGGCACGGTTAGAGCGCCTTTCTCATTTGAAGTATTTCTTTCTTCAAGTAACAGTGGGGTAATAAGTCTACTTGCACATTACGTTGGTTATTCAGATAGGCTTAGGTCGGGCGCCGAATTTCTTATCGGCGGAGAGCGTGAGGTTGGATGGCAACTACGGGAAGCGGCTTCCAGGCATCCAATTCGTTTTTTGAGAATTCTATCAGTCTATTGGTTAGATATTTCCGAAAGATTTCGTGATGACATTATGAGTGGTATTGCAACGCACCTGGATTGCCGTTACGGCAACCGGCAGAGTAATCAAACTTGGCAACCATTAGAAGAACCAGAAGCTCAGATCTTGGTAAAATTAATACTTGATGAACTCGAAAAACACCAGAGGCATTGGAGACATAAGCGTCCTGCTGCTGAAGCGCTGGAGGCGTGTGCGAATGTTGTTAAAGACGCAAAGGAAGCTGAACGTTTAGTGTTTTTGGCAATAGGTTTTTCTGGGCTTCGAGAAAACGACCCGATCCAAGGAGAAAACGTCAAGCTTCTTGATTTGGGAATTAACATGACGAAAGGCGACGTTGCAGAGGCATTAATGATTCTTGCAACAACTTTTGCAGATGAGGGCAGAGAATTTCCTAACTTGTTGTTACCTACACTTAGTCGATTTGCCAGCGACGAACACCCTGCTATCCGTGCTCTAATCTTACGTCGACTGCCATATTTGCAAAGTAAAGTGTTTGAAGTCGGCTGGAATTTATTCAGACTCGTTATGCGAGATGCTGAAGGGCTGTGGCAAATTGCTGAACCCTGCCTTTACTATGCCTATCACACTCATTTCGAAATTGTCGGGCCTATACTTACGCGATTGTATTGTGAAGGATACGGCCAAGAGTTAGAAACATGGGGACGTATTTCGGCTCTAGCTGCTATGGACAAACGCATCGATTTTGAAGTATTCATGAAAGAAATTAAAACGTTGAATAATGATGCCGCTTGGCTTGGCGCTGCTAAAGTTTGGACTCATGTCAGTAATCTCCAAAATTATCGTGACCAATGCTTAATTGGTATTGAAGCCGGATTAGCAATTGGTGGTATTTGTGCGGAGGCTGTAGCGAATCAGATGGAGGAAATTTTTCGAGAAAGTACTGCTGCGATTGCAGTTCCACTCATGTTGATTCAACGCATTTTTTCTGTTTTTGGGAGAAACAGTCAAAACAAAGATAACCGATTATTCGGATTTCACGAATGGCTTAATGCGATTTCGCAATTTGATCCAGAGTACGCCATGGCAGTCACTGAAATTTACTTAGAGTATGTCCGAAATAGTAAACCCTATCTGTATGACCACGAAAATAACTTAACTCAGCTTGTTACGCGCTTATTCTCTGAAGCAGAAGAGCGAGAAGAGTTTGATGGTGGCGAGATGCTTTGTCGTATTGTGGCCATACAAGACGATCTTCTCACTCTCGGAGTTGATGGTGTACTAGAATGGTTAAAGGCAGCGGAGCGACCATAAGCTGCCCGTTGTGCCAGAGCGGTGACATGTTGGGTGTGAAGCGAATGGGACTCTGAGTCGCCATTAATTTTCTTTGCAAAAATTAGCCGATTTTACTTAATAACTACTCAGAGTTGTTTGAAATACCGTGTTTTTAGTAGTGCCAAGTCTTTCACAATACTCCAAGCAACGCCTCAAAAGCACTGCCATCCTGCCTGGTAATGTTTGGTACAAAGCGACTATAGCGTTCAAACAACATTTTAGTAGAGCTATGACCCAGCTGTTTGGCAATCCACTCCGGGTTTTCACCTGCTGCCAGCCACAAGGTTGCCGCGGTGTGGCGGGTTTCATACGCACGCCTGGGAGGTAACCCCAGTAACTGCAGGGTAGGGTTCCAGATGCGTTTGGTAATGTTACGGTGGTCCAGAGGATTGCCGGCGCCATTGCAAAACACATATTCATAATGGCCGGTAACTTCTTTTTGCGCTAATAGCGCAGCCAATACTGGTTTAGAAAGCGTTACAGAGCGGTAAGAGCTCTGGTTTTTGGGGCTCTCTGTTTTACCGTTGACGATAGTTTCCTGCACAACGATTTGTTTACGCTCAAAATCAACGTATTTCCATTTCAGGCCATCGACTTCAGCGGTTCTTAAACCAGTGAAAAAACGGACTGTGTAATAGAGTCTGAAGTCCGATCTTACACCAGCCAGAAAAATACGGACCTCTTGCAGCGTTAGCGGATTGATTAGCGGCTTGTCGATTTTAAGCGGCTCAATATCGACAAAAGGGTTGTCGAATTTATAACGTCTGGAGCCTTCTGTTAATAAGCGATGTAATTGCACCATAATGTGGTTTATCCAGTCATTAGAGATGCGCTTTTTGCTGCCTTGTGGTTTGGTCAGGCCAGCACGGAATTTCAGAATATCTGCCCGGCTTATGTTATCAAGCCGTTGGTTGGCAAAAGCAGGCAACAGGTAGTTCTCGTATATGGAGTTGACGTTGGCATTAAAGCTGGCTTTCCAGATCCCTTCATGTTCAGCCAGCCACTCGGCTGAAAACGCGTTAAAAGTAGGGCAGTCGCGATATAGAGTAGGTGCGGCATGCTGCAGCTCGCTGCTTTGTTGTTTAACCTGGTTATCTATAGCTGCAAACTGTTTTGCCCTGGGGCTGCCCGGGAAGTAGTCTGAGTAGACAAACTGTTGCAATCGAATGGCAGCCTCAATGTCGCTGGCCAGCTTTGCCAACTTGGCCCGGTTCGTTTTGGAGTCTGTTAGTGCAGTCTGTTCGCGGCAACGAATACCGTTGTAGCGAAAATCGAGCACCAGTTTGTTGCTGCGGATACTGATACTAGCCATTGCACACTCTCCCTGCTGCCATTGGGATAAGTTGCTTAGGTCGAACGGTATGGGCGTACAGCTCAGTTTCTATGGCTTCCCAGACATAGAAAATCTTCCGGCCGCCAAAAGGTCTGATATAGTGTGTGCCTTCCAGAAATACGGTGTCTTTCAGCACACGGTTAATGTAACCTGCGCTAAACTGTATTTTTGCCGCCAGTTCTCTGGTAGTAACAAGGGTTTTAGACATAATGATCATCCTTATTTGTTCTTTCAGGGAACATTATTGCATCTGATGATTGTTCTGTCAAAGAACATTTTATGTTTTTTTGGGGGAGACATGATCCTGTTCAGGATAAAAGAGTTAATTGCTGAAAAAGAAAAACGTGAGAACCGTAAGGTCACGCAACAAGAAATATCGCAGCATACGGGGGTAAACCGTACCTCGTTGTCTAAAATGCAAAATCCGGATATGAAGCACTCGACGACAACAAGTGCCATTGACTCGCTGTGTCGCTACTTTGATTGTAAAATCGAAGACATTATGGTGTATGTGAAAGATCCAGAGTAATCGCTGGCGGTTTTCTAGCGAATAAAATTAAAACGTGGCCACTCTTTAGGGTGGTCATTTTTTTGAGGGCTGAAAAGGCCTGTGGCCAGAAATTTGGTCACCAAATGGTCACAACAGCTGTTTTTGGTTAGAAAAAAGGAACGTAGGTGCTAAGCTTAAAAAGTGGCTGCTGTTTGAACTGAAACCTGAGATAGTATAAAAATATTTAATTATCAGTGCATTAAAAACAAAAACGCCACTCAGTGAGCGGCGTTTTTGTTTGAATTTATTGGTGCGTCCTAGTGGACTCGAACCACCGACCCCCACCATGTCAAGGTAGTGCTCTAACCAGCTGAGCTAAGGACGCACACTTTTTGTTGCAGGCTTTTCTGGTGAGATAGCTGACAACGGCGGCTATGTTATGGCGCCGTCGTGGTAATGGCAAGTGTTTTTCGTGTTTCGCTTAACGTTTGGCTGATTTTTAGCCGGCTAAGGCGAAGTTAACCGCAGCCGGGCCGGTTTTGGTCGTTTCTATTGCGGCTTAGTGGCCCGCTTTTATGCTGGTTTGTGATACGTTTGGCACACTCGTAAAAAATAGGGTTTCTATTTACCTGATAAAGTCTCTGAGGATTTTATGCTAAATACTATTTGCGGTGCGAGCCGTATCGCTGGTTGTTTGCTATTGGCCTTTACCAGTGTGGCGTGCGTTAACCAGGCCAGCAACACGTCCAGCACAGCCACACCAACTAAAGCTTCTGCCGTTATTCAGGCAAATACGGTAGATGCCACCGGGTTAAAACCGCTGGAGCTGACCGATATTATGAAGTTTCGGGAAATTAAAGAGCGCAAGGTTAGCGAAAACCAGCAGTTTATGGTGTATACCGCCGTGCCGGATTTTGGTAATAGCACCGGTTATGTAGTTAACTTGCAGAGCGCTCAGCAATTTCAGGTAGAGCGGGGTGACAACGGCCAGCTTAATGCTGATGGCAGTTTTGCCTTATTTCGCCAGCGGGCCGGATTGCTAGCGAAGGAGCAGGCAGCGGATAAAAAGGCGCGCGAGGCGCTTGAGCAAAATGCGGTGCTGGTAAACGTTGCAACAGGCGAGCAGCAGGTTATTGCCAATATTGACCGTTTTGCTTTTAGCGGTGATGGCCACACTGCATTATTGCTGGTGCGAAAAGCGGACAGTAAAGATCGTACGCAAACATTGCAGGCATTACATTTAGGCAGCGGAACCTTGCAAACCCTGGCGCAGGTAACGGATTTTGCTGTGGCTGATGAGGGCGGACTGGTGGCCTTGATCACAGAGCTTGCAGAGCCAGCCGCTGCTGCACAGCAGACTGAAAAAAATACTGAGCAACCGGCAAAACAACAATTGCTGATATGGGACAGTGCCGCCGATAAAACGCACACTGTTGTAACTGGCACAACCCAAAAGCTGCAGCAGCTTAAGTTTAATACCCAGGGCAACCAGTTAGTATTTTTCGCCGGGCCAACCAAACAGCAGCTAACTGAATCAAAGCAAGCTGAAGCCGGCCAGCAGTTGTGGTTGTGGGCCAAGGGAGACAGCATCGCGCAGCAGCTAAATACGACGCGTGACGGCTGGTTGTTGAGCGAGCACACTGCCCCGCGTTGGAGCAAAGATGGCCAGCGTGTCTTTATTGGTCATCGGCCGGATAGCGGTGACCAACCCGCTAAAACCGAACCGCCGCAAACGGAAGCAGAATTATATGATCTGGAACGGCTACTGGCCGACCGGCGTTTACAGGTGTGGCATGGCGATGATGCACGAATTAACAGCCAGCAAAAAGCAGAATATAAACAGGCGTTAAAGCGTACCGCACCAGCCGTTATCTGGCTTGATACCCTAAAAATGGTGGCATTAAGTGACGATATTGAAGATCAGCTAAGCGTTACTGAGCATCGTGAGGCGCAACTGCTGAGTAATGGCCGGCCATATTTGCAGCAAATGAGTTGGAACGGCCGTTTACATGATATCTGGCATGTTAATTTGCGCACCGGCAAGCGCCAACAGGTGTTTGCTGCTAATCGCAGCCACGAGCGGGCACATTTATCACCAACAGGTCGTTATGTGGTGTATTTGCAAAATGAGCAGTACCAGCTATTTGATAGTGCAACCGGCACAACATCAAGCTTAGCTGCCGATGCCACGGTGTCCTGGGTAGATGAGCAAAACGATCGGCCGATAGCCGCAGAAAGCTATGGTGTGGCGGGCTGGCTGGTAGATGAACCGGCCGTACTGGTGTACGACCGGTTTGATATCTGGGCACTTAAGCTTGATGGCAGTATGCAAAAGCTCACTGCAGGACGCGCTTTTAGCGAGCAATACCGGCTGCAAAAAACCGATGATGAACTTGCTGTGTCAGCGGATGCTCAGTTACTGCTAAGCATGTATAACGAGCAAAGCAAGCAATATGGTTTTGCCAAGCTTAGTTTAAGCAGCGGCGAAGTGGCAGTATTGCTGCAGGGGCCAAAACGGTACGACTTTGTTAAGGCGCTAGAGAAGCAGCAGCGCTATTTATTTACTGAACAAAGTTTTCGTCAGTTTCCTGATCTGTGGCTGGCCAGCACTGATTTTAGCGAGCGGCGCCAACTTACCGAGCTAAACCCACAGCAGAAAGAATTTATCTGGGGCGACAGCCACTTAATTTCCTGGACCAGCGCCACCGGCGAGCCCTTACAAGGGGTGTTATTAACGCCAGATGGTTATGACGCCAACAAGCCTTATCCGGTGGTGGTTTATTACTATGAAAAGTTTTCGCAGCGGCTGCATCACTATAACCAGATGAAAGTAAACCACCGACCTAACTTTCCTTACTATCTGGGCCAGGATTATTTAGTCTTCCTGCCGGATATTCATTTCCGGGCTGCTGCACCCGGGCCAAGTGCCACGGAATCGTTAGTACCAGGCTTACAAAAGCTGATTGATATGGGCGTGGCTGATGCAAAAGCGATTGGCTTGCATGGCCATAGCTGGTCAGGCTATCAAACGGCTTTTGTGGTGACCGAAACTGATATGTTTGCGGCAGCAGTGTCTGGCGCCCCGGTATCTAACATGACCAGCGCTTACAGTGGCATTCGTTGGCAAAGTGGTCTGGCCCGGCAGTTTCAGTACGAAACCGGCCAAAGCCGGATTGGTCAGTCGATGTTTGAGGATTTAAAGCCGTATATCGATAATTCACCGGTGTTTTTTGCTGATAAGATCAACACCCCAATGCTCATTCAGTTTGGTGATGACGATGGCGCGGTACCCTGGGAGCAGGGCATTGAATATTACCTGGCACTGCGACGCCTCGGCAAGCCAGTGGCAATGCTGCAATATGAAGGTGAGCCGCACCATTTACAGCGCTATGCCAATAAACTGGACTACAGCATTAAAATGCGCGAGTTTTTTGACCATTATTTAAAAGGTGCGCCTGCGCCAAAGTGGTGGGCAGAGGGCGAGCCATATCGCCAATATGAAAAGTAAATAGCATTAGCCCGGAGTAAGAACAGCTGGGCATTGTTGATTTAACAGCTGCCACCACTTTACCTGCAACATTAACTGTTGCTGCAATTGCTCTGCCGGTTGCTGGTAGCGTTGTTGCAGCGCCGGGTAAAGTGCGGTGTGCTGATACAGTTGCTGCAGCTGTGGCCAGATCTCATTGTGGTAGCGACTGAGTTCTGCTAAATGTGCCTGCACTTCACCAATAAAAAATTTACTGAAGACGGTAGTCAGTATTTTAAGTTGTTCAGTGCTGCGCCCGTTTGGGCATAAGCTCTCTGGTGCTATTGCCAGAAGCTGCGGGTTCACCTGACTAAACCAGGCCGCGCTGTAACGTAAGCTGCTTTGCAGTTTGTTCAGAAAGTTATGCTGGTACAACATAGCCAGGCTTTGCTCAATATCCACCACTGCTGCTTGTTGCCACTGCTGCTGACTGATTTGCTCTGCTAAACTCACCAGGTTATGCAGCGCGCCGCTGCTGGCGACAAAACCGCCGCTGTCACCGGCAACCAGGCCACCGTTGTTGCCTTGCCATTGTTTGCGCAGGGTGTCGTCAGTGAGTAGCATATTACTGAGCGCCAGCGTTACGCTTTGTTGTTTCTGGCTTCGCCACTCGCCGAGTTGCTGCTGTAATGCCTGGGTAAGTTCTTGTTGCAGGCAGTTATCCAGTTGCGCCAGTAAACGCAGTTCATAATGTAGTTGCTGGCTTGGCTGAAACACCCGGCCAAGACTGCTGTTACGCTCGCCGATTAACTGATCCAGGCCACACTCGCGGCTGGCCCAGGCTTCACTTAATTCCAGCCGGATATCAGGTAGCGGTTGCCGAAGCTCACTTGGTCTTGGCAGGGTGGCTAACGGGGCAAGTTGTACCTTAATATCGTCGAGTTCCAGCACCCGGGTCAGGCGCTGCTGATAGTCTGTTAAGGTTGCTTTGCTGTCAGGTTTGCTGCAGCCACTAAGGCTGACCGATACCACGAGCAGCATCAGCATGCTGAATTTCATGATCGATCCTTCTGATATGCTTGCGTAAAATGACTGCCAGCATAATGGCGGCGGTACTCAGGCCAATGATTATACCTATCCAAAAACCATGGGCGCCCATTGGCGCAACTAGCCAGTCAGTCAATCCTAATACGGCGCCCAGACCAAAACCGATTGGCCAGTAGGCAAAAAGGGTAATGTAAAATACCGGTTTAGTAATTTTCATACCGCGCAGCGCACAGGCTGAGACCACCTGTATGGCGTCGGATAACTGATAAAAACAGGCCAGAATAAGCAGCGAGCTGGCCATAGCAATTACCTCTGGGTTGGTGGAGTACAAGGAGGCGACATAAGTGCGCATAACATAAGTAAAGCTGGCAATAAAAAACGACATACATACCGCCATACTCAGCGCCGTCATAATGGCTTTTTTCAGCTCTTTATTATTTTGCTGGCCGACTAAATGCCCAACCCGGATGGTGGTGGCTAAACCAAAACTGAGCGGAAGCATAAACACCAGTGCGCTGTAATTATTGGCTACCTGATGGCCGGCTACCACTATTGGTCCTAAATGGACAATCGCCAACGGAATACAGGCAAATAGCGTAACCTCAAAGAAGATAGAAAAGGCAATCGGCGTGCCGAGGCAAACGATGTACCAGATATCTTTAATGTTGGCGCTAAGTTGTTTTGGCCAGTTACGGTAAGGTCGGGTGGTGCGGCTGTACCAGCCATAAACCAGCATGGCACCGAACATTGCCAAAAACACCAGGCTGGTGGCAATACCGCAACCGGCACCACCGAGTGCCGGCATGCCTAATTTACCGTAAATAAAAATATAGTTAGCCGGAATATTCACCAGAATGCCAACAAAACTGATCCACATGCTGGCTTTGGTATTACCTATGCCCTCGAACAGGTTACGGATAACAATGTAACCGGCGGCCGGAAATAAGCCCCAACTGACGTAATACAAGTATTGCAGGGTTTTGTCGCGCAGCTCATCTTGCATATTCAGCATGCTGATGGGGATATCAGCAAATAACATTAAGCAAAACAGGATAGCGGCCAGCAGCATTCCCAGATACAGGCTTTGCAGGGTAAAATGACTGACCGGTTCGGTTTGCTTGCTGCCATAATACTGGGCAACAATCGGGGTTAGCGCCAATAGCAAGCCCTGCAGCGTTAATACCACGGGCAACCACAAGCCTGAGGCGACTGCCAGCGCCGCCATGTCTGTTGCACTGAAACGCCCGGCCATTACCGTGTCAACAAAGTACATCATGGTTTGGGTTAACTGGGCCAGCATAATGGGGCCGGTCAGTTTTAACAGTGTTTTGGCTTCAAAGCGGGAAAAGGGTATCATGCGCCGTCTTTCGGGTTGGCCGTTAATGGCGCGCAATTTAGCACAATTGAGGTTTTATGTTTACCGGAATAGTTCAGACAACCGCGCAAGTGCGGGAAATTCGCGATGAAGGACAGTTACGCCGCCTGACATTAACCGTGCCGCCCGCTAATTTGCAGGCATTAGAGCGTGGTGCCAGTATTGCTATCAACGGTGTGTGTTTAACGGCTACCGAGTTTGACAGTAATGCAGGCTGGGTATGTTTTGATGTTATTGCCGAAACACTGGATAAAACCAACCTTGGCAAGCTTATCGTGGGTAGCAAGGTCAACCTGGAGCGGTCATTAAGCTTTGGCAGTGAACTGGGCGGACACATTGTATCGGGGCATATTCAAACTACGGCGACCCTAACCCAAGTGAAGCGAGAGCAACATAAAGTCAGTATGCAGTTAAGCCTGGAACCGAGCTTTTTACCTTATATTCTGGCAAAGGGGTTTATAGCAGTAGAAGGCTGTAGTTTAACCGTAGGCGAAGTGACGGACAGTGGCTTTAGTTTGTATTTAATTCCGGAAACTTTGGCCGTGACCACCTTAGGTGACATGCATGAGGGTGATGTGGTTAATATTGAACTGGATCAGCAAACTCTGACCATTATTAAAACGGTTGAGCGGGTAATGGCGCAGCGCTTTAGCAGCGACATCCCAAAAGCTGGTGATGCTCAGTAATATTGTTCATCATCGGCATCGACAAATACTTGTACCCGGTGATGCAGTATGTCTTTATGAACCTTTAAGTGGATAGGATTGCAGCAAT
>NZ_JBFJPY010000083.1:0-14727 GCF_041616895.1 Arsukibacterium sp. | reverse complement strand
TCCAGCGCAATATCACTGCTTAACTGATACAAGCTCCCGGCAACTTCTTGCAATACCTTAAGCTGCTGCTCTGGTTTGTAGGGCAATAGCTGTAAATCCGGACATAATGCCGCTGCACTGGCCAGGCCCATATGTAATTTCAGGCCGGCATGCATCGCGGCCTGATTTAGCTGCAGCAACTGATGGTGCTGATCGACTATGGCAACCGGCAGCTTCTGACTTTGTTCATGACACAGCGCAATGTTATCGAGCTGCAGTGCCGGAAAATGTAAATATAAAAACAGCGCCATATCAGCCAGCCCGGCGGATTGGCTCACCGGCGCCTGCAGCTACACAAAGCGCCGGCCAGGTATGTTGCATATTTATTAGAAACGGCGCAGCAGGCCAGCTGCCTTTACGTTTTAGTACGGTTAATTGCAGCCCTTGAGGATCAGCTTGTAAACTGACACTTAAATTTACCGGTAAACTTAACGCCTGGCTCTGGTTGCGAAACAGCACCATACTGGCCGCCCCGTGTTCAGCGGCCAATTGTAAGCGCCGGGCCTGGGCTAAGCTGATGGCTGCTGGCCATAACAGCACGGTGGCGCAACAGCCACTTTGCAGACATTGTTCAGCAGCCCACAAAGCCTCTTGCTTAGCTGAAACTTTTTTCGCGTTTGAGTGGGGCTGGGCAATATTTATATCACCAGCTTGGGGTTGCGCTGTTTGTGGGGTGATAACAAGTAACTGATTTAAATCAAGACCGGCGCCTGCCAGCATATCAGCGCTAAGCTCAGCCGGCGGCGCAATAAATACCAGTAGGCGTTGTGATTGCTGCTGTTGCTGTAAATAAGGTAATAACAGGCGCAATTCACCAATCCCGGCCTGGGTTTGAATGTCAATCAGGCCGGTTGCTGGTAGTCCGCCACCTAGTTGCTGATCCAGTTCAGGGTAGCCTGAACTCACCGCCTGATAGGCAATTCGCTGACTATCGGCATGCCAAACCAGTTGTCGCCTGGCAAGTTGATCTAAAAGTGCTGACATAACCCACCCCAAATACTGTACATTAATACAGTATAACTGAAGCTAAAATAGTTGCAAATACACTATGTCAGATCCAATTAAGCCAACATTAAGCAAGAAGAGGTTAAAACTGGGTTCAAGCTAACAGGAGAACCACCATGAAAAGTGCATTTTTTATAATTTGCAGTGTTGCTTTAGTGTTTAGTCAGCCACTAATGGCTAAACCCGATCACGAAAAAGCATTGCCACCTGGCCTGGCCAAGAAAGTGGAAAGTGGTAAACCCTTACCACCGGGTTGGCAGAAAAAATTATCTCCGGGACAATTCCTGGCTGATGATTACTACCGTCGCAGCACCATACTGAAAAAACCTGATGCCGATGGTATTATTACCGTTCAGATTGAAGGGACAATCATTGAGTTATTTGAACACAGCCGTGAAATTGTCCGTATTTTAGAAGGTAAGCGTTAAGACTTTCGCTGCAGCAAGGTTAACACTTCATAGTGGCTGCTGTGGGCAAACATATCAAACAGCTGTACTTTCAGTAATGTGTAATGGTTTAACTTTTTAAGATCATCAGCCATACTGTTTGCATTACAGCTGGAATAGAGTAACCAGCCAGGCGCCAGTCGTTCTATATCAGCACATAATCCATTCCCCAAACCGCGCCGAGGTGGGTTAACGACCAGTAAATCGGGCGCATTTAGCGCTGCTTTGGCAAAGGCACTAGCGTCCAGTGCCTGAAAGCTAACATTCTGCAGCCCCATTTCCTTTGCTGAGCGTTTCGCACTGGCAATAGCGGCGGGCGCAATTTCGATGCCGACCAAACTTTGTCCGGGCCTGACCAGATGCAGCCCAAAGCCACCTACCCCGCAGAACAGATCCCAGATCTGGTTAAAACTTGCCTCTTGTTGCAGCTCTTCAAGCCATATTGCTGCAGTATTGTATAAACTGGCAGCCATTACCGGCTGGGTTTGAAAAAAGCTCTGTGGCTGCAGATACAGCGGCACATGGTTTAACTGCTCGGCCAGTACGCCTTGCTCGGTTAACACAATTTCTTCTGTGCCTTCCAGAATAGCTGCTGGCGCCGGTTGCAAATTCACCGAAGCAAGCTCAATTTCAGGCAATTGCTGCAATAACCAGGGTAAATGCTTAGTAATCGAAGCCAAACAGTTTTTAGAACGCAGCACAAAGCGCAGCATAAAACGCCTACTATGCAGACTTTGACTGAGCAAGATATATTTCAGCTCGCCCTGACGCGCTGTTATGTTATACGGGGATAAATTGGCACGGGAGATAAAGGCTTTGCACATTGCAAACACCGGGGTAAAAGCGGGTGGATATAACGGACAGTCGGCTAAATCGACATGTTCACCTTCTGCATTTACGATACCTAAAATTGGGTCTTCAACTGAACCCAGTACGACCATTTTCGCTTTATAACGAAAGCCCTGCTCCGCACTTACCTCTGGCGGCAGTATTTTTTCTGGCTGCAGCGGTGCCAGTAGTCCAGTCAGTTGCTGCTGCTTATCTGCCAGCTGCTGCGCATAAGGTTTTGCCAGCCACTGGCAGGATTGACAACGTTTAGCATGAAAGTGGTGGCAATGCATAACTAACCTCAAATTGAATTAAGATAGTTTAACGACAGATTGTATTGCCACCAAGCTTTAACGACGATAGTTCATTCACAAAGCACTTTCTACTACCAGGCCGTCCTGTTTATAAATGACCCCATTTTTCATTACCAAGCTAACATCTGACAGCCGGTTAATATATCGCAGCACATCGCCCTTAACGGCAATAATATCTGCATACTTACCTTCACTGACCGTTCCTAACTTATCTGATACTCCCATCATTACTGCCGGCCAGTATGTTGCTGCCCGCAAACTATCCATGGCTGAAATTTCCATCACTTCAACCCAAACTGCCAGCTCATTCCAGGTACTCTGGCAATGAAATTTAGTAGGTATGCCACTGTCTGTTCCAACAAGAAACACCACACCAGCTTCTTTTAACTGAGCAATTTTATTTTTCAAAGTAGGCTTTCTAAGCGGGGTCAGTTGCATATAACTCAGCTTGCCTGGCTGTTGCAAAGACTGCTTAATATCAGCAATCGTATCGGGCTTAAGGCCCCGTTGCCAGCAATTTGCATCAAGATGTTCCGGGTTGGCCACCATGGCATCATAGTTCCATAACCCTTCTACTGTTGGTGTCCAGAACAATGGCCCCCCTGCCACCCGGCCAGTGGCAGTACGCTCTTTAAGCAACGTCAGCACATCCTCCGGAAATCCGGGAGCGGTTGTCAGGCCGGTATGTTCAAAGTTATCCACGCCAATAGCCAGCCCCCGCCTTATTTCATCTGGCCTGTGCGCATGGGCTACCACTTTTAACCCGTGTTTATGTGCCTGCTCGACAATTGCCTGAGCTTCCTGCAGGCTCATTTTGTCGTGATCGATAAGCTTTATCATATCGACACCTGCAGCAGCCAGTTTGTCCACTTTTTGCCGGGCATCCTTAACGCTATTAATACTCCAGCGAAATGCTTCGGTGCCAGGATAAGCTTTATGCTGCAAAAAAGGCCCTGACACAAACAAGCGCGGCCCTGGTATTTTACCTGATGTGATTCGTTGCTTAATATTGATGGAGTCTTCCAGCGGAGCGCCTAAGTCACGGGCACTGGTTACTCCTGCTAATAATAACTGTAAGGCGCTGGCTGGCATAATTTCATCTGACAGCCGGTTAATATAGGTTTTATCCCAATGCACATAATCAGCATGGCCATTTAGCATCAGGTGGGCATGACTTTCCCACAACCCGGGTAATACATCCATACCCTCAGTTGAAATAACGGTATAACCTTCAGGAATCGGCAGAGTGGCTACCGTACCAACCTGAACAATCGTATCGTCTTTTATCAAAATGACACTGTTAGCCAGAGGAGGATTACCGTAGCCATCAATCAGCCGACCTCCTACTAAGGCCGTATTCGCAGCCATGACATCAGATATCATCAGCCATAAACTTATCGTTATCATTAATAATCGCATCATTATATTTCTCAGTTTATTTTTTTAATATGTACCGCTTTAACTTAGCTGCATTACTGCTGTTGTACCAATCGTTTTGTCGGATAAAACAGCGTTCTGGTCTTACTGATAAAAATGCAACCCTGCATTAACACACTATGCCTGCTAGACTTAAAAACAACGGTATATTGCGAGGAGCAAAATGGAATTTAGTAACACCGATCCGGACCACAGTGCCATCAGCCAATTTCAGCGGGTACGCCGTCAGACAATAGCGTTAACGGAGGGGCTAACCGCTGAAGATATGGTAGTGCAATCTATGCCAGATGCCAGTCCGTTAAAATGGCACCTGGCCCACACCAGCTGGTTCTACGAGCATTTTATTTTGCAGCAACACCACGATGATTATCAGCTGTTCAATCCAGATTATCAGTATTTATTCAATTCTTATTATGATGCCGTCGGCCCCAGACATGCCCGCCCGGCCCGGGGTTTACTGACCAGGCCACCACTAAACGATATTCTGGCTTACCGCCAGCATGTTGAAACACATATGGTTGCTTTACTTGAGCGCCAGTTGCCTCAGGTTGCAGCGTTACTTACCCTGGGTTTACATCATGAAATGCAGCACCAGGAATTAATGCTAACCGACATACTGCATTTATTGTCGTCTAACCCGCTGGCACCGGCTCTGCAGCAGCAAACCTCAGCCTTTTCTGACGGGCAAGCACCAGCCACGCAAATGCTAAGCCATCAGGGCGGCTTGCTGCAGATAGGCGCCACCAATGAAGGCTTTAGTTATGATTGTGAAAACCCGCGCCACCAGGTTTATTTGCAGCCGTTTAAACTGGCCAGCCGGCCGGTAACCAATGGCGAATGGCTAAAGTTTATCGACGATGGTGGTTATCAAAACCCGTTATTGTGGCTCTCCGATGGCTGGCACTGTGCCCAACAACAAGGCTGGCAAGCCCCACTTTACTGGAAACAGCAACACCAACAATGGTTCAGCTTTGGCTTGAATGGTTTGCAACAGCTAAACCCCGCTGCGCCGGTATGCCATATCAGTTATTACGAGGCCGATGCCTATGCCCGCTGGGCCGGTAAACGATTACCGCGAGAACAGGAATGGGAAGTCATCGCTGCTGAGCAGCCACAAAACCTGCAGAGCGCTAATTTCCTGGAACAGCATATCTGGCAGCCCACAGCGTGCACCAGTACAACCGGCTTTGACAAACTTTTTGGCGATGTTTGGGAGTGGACGCAAAGCCCTTACACTGGCTACCCTGGCTTCACCGCAGCCCAGGGCGAACTGGCCGAATATAATGGTAAATTTATGGCGAATCAGTTTGTCCTGCGCGGTGGCTCCTGTGCATCCCCCCGCCAGCAATTACGCAGTAGTTACCGCAACTTTTTTTATCCACATCAGCGCTGGCAATTTAGCGGCGTCAGATTGGCGGAGGATCAATAATGACAACAGCACGCTCGTTTTACCCAGCCACAGATTTAAACATCACCGCTTATATCCCGGTAGTGGACCGCAATTTCGCCGATGATGTGATCAGTGGTCTGGCATTGCCCCAAAAACAACTGCATGCCAAATATTTTTATGATCAGCAAGGCTCCGATTTTTTTGATCAGATTTGTCAATTGGAAGAGTACTATCCTTATCAGACTGAGCTCAACTTACTACCAATAGTCGCCTCAGATTTAGCCAACACCTTTCCCACAGACTGTACCATCGTCGAATTTGGTGCCGGTTCGCTGATTAAAATTAAGCCATTGCTAAGCGCCATGCCTGGCATTCGGCAATTTATCCCGATTGATATCAGTGGTATCCATCTGGAGTTGGCCTGTCAGCAGTTACAATCTGATTATCCTGAGTTAATCGTTAAACCGGTGGTTGGTGATTTTTGTTTTCCGGTGGAACTGCCGGCGCTTCACAATCAGCAAAAAATAGGCTTTTTCCCGGGGTCGACTATTGGCAACTTTTGTCCGGCCCAGGCTGCCAGCTTTTTAGAAAATGCCCGCTGCACGCTGGGCCCGGACAGCCATTTGCTGATCGGTGTTGATACTAAAAAATCCCCGTATTATCTGCACCGGGCATACAATGATGCCAATGGCATTACTGCCAAATTTAACCGTAATATTTTAAATCGGATTAACCGTGAGCTTGGCGCTAACTTTGAGCCAGACTATTTTGAACATTACGCCTTTTATAATGCCGGTCAGGGCCGGGTAGAAATGCATCTGGTCAGTACTGCTGAGCAAGTGGTTGATGTGTTTGGCACAGCGGTATCGTTTGCGGCGGGTGAAAGTATTCATACCGAAAACTCTTACAAATATACCCCGGATGAGTTTTGCCAGCTGGCAGAGAGTGCTGGCTGGCAGGTAGAGCAGACCTGGTTGGCAGAAAAGGACCTATTCGCTACCTATCTGCTGCGAAACGGTAATTAAAGCCTGGCCTCGCTGACGTTGATGGTGACACTGGCAGCACCACCTAAGTCATCCACCACGGTTAGTTGCACTTTGCCGGGCTGCCCTTGCCAGAATAAGGTCTCGCCAGGGGTTACTGCGCCAAGGTAACGACTATTGGCAAACCAGTGCGCCCGGGTTACGGTGCCGTCAAAACTGGCTTGCAGGGCAATTTGGCTCAGGCTTGTCGCCGGGTCTGTATTCGGGGTGTGCTGCTGCAAATCTTGTTGTTTTATAACGTAACTTAGCCGGGCCTGCGGTGAGCGAATTTGTGGTGCCTGATGGTTTAACATCTGTTTACCAGAACACGCTTGCAGGTAACGCGGTGGCTGCGCCAGGATAATACCGGACTGCTGCATAGCCATACTGATCTCCGATGACCAGAACTCAAAAACCTTCAGCTCGGTGATGCCGGGCTGGTGAATGCAAGCTCTGAGGCCACTGGCCATATCAATGGGCACGGCCCGGTGTATATCAGAGACGCTAATCGGTGATACGCCCGGAATAAACCAGCCTGGCTCGGTTTGCGGACAATACTTATTAGGCAAATCGCCACTACGACTGCACAGCTCGACTTGTTTCAGGTTTAAATTTGCCGCTGGGCTGAATAACTGCTGATTATGCTGCGGGTTTTCCGGCAATAACGCCAACAACTCAAACAACAGTGGCCCGGCTGCCGTGCGCCCGACTAAATTAGGGTTACTGCTGCCATCAAAATTACCCAGCCACACCGCCAGCACATAATCACCGCTAAGAGCAATGGCCCAGGCATCACGAAAGGCATACGAGGTGCCGGTTTTCCAGGCAACAGGCCTTTGCGCCGTCAACTTGCTTAGTAAACCGTTTTGTACCCTGGGATGCTGGCGCAACATATCCAGGGTTAAGAAGGCCGCCTCTGCGCTCAACACTTTTTCACTTAATACTTCACTTAACCCTTCACTTAACGAAGGTTCTGCCAACCGTTCACGCGCAGGTTGCTGTTGCCAGGCCAGGGCTTGCCAGTGCCCACCATTACCCAGCATGGCATATAATTGCACCAGCTGCGCCATGCTCAGCTCCATGCCACCAAGTACCAGTGCTAAACCATAATGGCTGGCGGGTTGCTCCAGCGACACGCCTGCGCTTTGCAGCCACTGATAAAAATCGGGCTGCTGCAGCTGTGCCTGTAGTTGCACCGCTGGCAGATTGCGGCTGTTAATCAGCGCCTCGGTAGCCGGCAGCGGTCCGGCAAACTGACGGTCAAAGTTTTCCGGGTTAAAGCTGCCGTAACGCCGTGGTAAATCTGTCAGTAAGGTTTTCGGGTGAATAAGCCCCTGCTGCATCGCCAGCGCATACACAAAGGGTTTTAAGGCTGAGCCTGGCGAGCGGGCGGCGCTGACACCATCAACCTGGCCAGCAATAGCCTCATTATTAAAATCTGCCGAGCCCAGCCACGCTAGCACCTGCAGGGTACTGCGCTTGATCAGTAACACACTGCCGTTGTTGATGCCTTTGGCTTGCTGGCGCTTTAAATACTGATTTAGCTGCTGTTCAAAGCGTTGTTGCAGAGGTAACTGTAAACTGCTGTAAAAGCGACCCTGCTGCAAGCCCTGTGCCCGCAACTGATTAATAAAATGCGGCGCGTATTGCGGTATTTCTGCCCGGTTTAAATAGCGCAGCGGCAGATCTAAGGGCGGCCGTTGTAAGGCTGCGTCGTTGGTCGGGTGCAGAAACGGCTGCTGCTGCCAGATTGCGATAAGCCTCTGCCGGGCCAGCTCCAGTTGCTGCTGGCCTTCCCTACTTAGCGGGCTGCGCTTAGTAGGGTTTTGCGGAATAACGCTTAATGCCAGCGCTTCGGGTAGTGTCAGCTGGCTGGCCTCTTTGCCAAAATAAATCAGGCTGGCGGCGGCAACACCTTCAATGTTGCCACCATAGGGCGCATAGTTAAAATAAGCTTCCAGCAGTTCATGTTTAGTAAAATGACGCTCAAGGTACAAGGCGTAAGCTAACTGACGCAATTTGCCGCTAATGTTACCGGTGTTCAGGCCATAGCGCAGTCGCGCCAATTGCATACTCAGGGTTGACGCCCCCTGACGGCGGCCATTTAACACCACACTTTGCCAGAATGCCCGGCAAACTGCGGCTATATCAAGGCCATAATGCTGGTAAAAGCGCCGATCTTCGTACAACAGGGTCGCTTGCTGCAATACCGGCGCAATCTCAGCCAATGGCAGCTTTAACCGGTAGCGCTGATCGGGCGCTAACCGTAAACTCAAAAGCTGACCACTACTATCAAAATAAGCGCTACCCTGCTGATAACCGGCATATAAGTCGGGCCTGGCTGATAGCACAAGCAGCAGGGTAAAGGCCATTAATCCGGCTACCAACAAACTAAGCAGCGCTAAAGTCAGCCATCGAAGGTAGCGGATATACTTGTTGCCCCAAAGCTGAGCGCTGATCATGCTTCGCATGGCGAACCGGCCTTAGCGGGCCGGCTCCACCACAAAACGACCAGCTGAAGTATGGGCATGAACACTGCGATCATACATTGATTGTGCTGCTACCACCGGCACCATAAAGTCACCGGCTGCAGTAACTTTTACCTGATAACGCAGTTCAACCATTTGTGGCCCGAACGTCGCATAATAAACCAACCTGTCTTCCCTGATATCAACGTAATCGGCACCCCAATGCCCTTGCTCTCTGGCAACAGAGCTGCGCACGACATTAAAACCCGCTGGCAGTAAATCAACCACTGCCACATTATTGTGCCAGCTGTTGTTGGTGCTGCGCAGGCGCAGCCTTACCGTCAGTTCATCACCTTGCTGTGCCTGACTTACCACCTCACCTTTACTATTCAGATAGTCGCGCACCACTTCCAGCTGCTCAGCCTTACTCGAGCTTGGCGGTGTTTTGGCAAAACCGCTTTCACTCACGGCATAAAACAGCGCCGTGTCACTTTCAATGATCAGTTTTTCAGCCTCAGCAGCAAATGCCAGCCGGGGCAAGCTACTGCGGTTATCTGCAGCATTTAATTGAGTGCGCTTACCGTCAGCAGTTTGCTGATAAAACGTTGGCATGGCTGCGTTGCTGACATTATCCAGCTGCGCATAGGCCGACAGGGCCAGCACTGCATAGGCTGAGCCAATAGTATTGTACTGGTTATCAAACACCGGTTGCAGCAAGCTGATAATTTGCTCGCCATCCAGTGTTTTAGCCTGTTCAGGAAAATGCCGGGCCAGCAGGTAAACATATTGTGCGTCCAGACTTAACTGCGGCTGAAACGCCGGATTAGCAAAAGGCGGTAACGGATTGGCAATGCGCTGCAAATAGTGCTGCTGTATAGGTGACACTTTACCCAGACGGTAATCCCCTATTAAGCCGCGAGCTACTTCGGGCTGTTGTAACAACTGATAGCTGGCCGCCATGTAAATTGCGGTAATATCAGTTTGCCAGGCTTGCTGATGTTGCTTTTGCAGACGCTCATGCAGTTCAACCAGATAGTTGGTGGTTACTTCACCGCTGCGGGTCAGCAGGTAAATGGCATTGGCACGAAGCCTGGCCTGATACACATTACCGCCACTTTGCCGCGCTACTTGCTGCAAATAGCCCAGCCCCTGGCGGTACAAATAATCTGGTACAGCTAAGCCCTGCTCACGGGCTGCCATTAAAAAGTGCATCACATAAATACTGGGAAAGTCAGCGCTGTGATACCCACCGGGCCAGAAACTAAAGCCGCCATCGCTTTGCTGGCGTTCTGACAGTTTTTGGATCAATACCGCAAACTGCTGCTGCACCATTGGCAGGCGCGCCTGATAACCGGGTTGTTGCACCAGCCCCAGCCACGGGAAGACCTGCGATACCACCTGCTCGGTACAACCATGCGGATAGTTCGCCAGATAATCAGTAAAGCTTTCTGCCAGCACCAGCGGGTTAGCCGAAGCGGCCACATTAAGGCTGGCAAATTCACTATAAAGCGGATAGCGGGTGGATAATGTTACCGGCGCTTTACGGGCATAACCGGCATTTAGCGTCGTTTGGTAATGACTGGCAGGGCGAATACTTAAACTCACCTCACGGCTTGACTCCTCCAGTAGTTCTGCCTGCTGATAACGGGCATCGAAGCGAAGCTCGACAGCACCCGGCGTACTGCCGGCTTTTATCCGAAAACGGGCACTTTGCTCACTGCCTTCGTTAATGCTTAATTGTTGCTCAAGCGGACTTATCCCGGTTAGGCCCTCTGGCAATACCAGGCTGACTGTGATGACTGCATTATCACCTGAGCCTTCCACCCCATTAGCAACAGAAATATTGACGTCGAACTCATCTCCAGGCGCCGCACTTTGCAGTACTTCCGGGGTTAACACAAAGGGACCACGGACCTGAATATCGGCGCTGTTAGCACCCAAGGCAGAATCGCTTACCGCCACTGCCATAAGCTTTAAATTACCGCTGAAGCTGGCTGGAACCTGCACCTGCTGTTGTTGCAGCTGTGGTCCGGCTTTAACTAACCCTAACCAGAATACCCCGGGCTGTTCAGCCCGCCGCGCAAACGGGTTCAGGTTTTTATCCATCATCATCCTACTGCCGGTCACCATAATTCTCTCGGCATCTCCGCCGATGCCGGCTAGGTGGCGTTGTAACTTGCTGAATTCCGGTAAAACTAAATCAAGCATTTGCATACTGCGAACCTGCAGTGCCCGCTTTTGTAAAAAGTGGCCCAGCGGGTCGGGCAACTGATAATCAGCCACCTGCAAAATACCTTCATCCACGCCATAAATCAGCATATCGGCAGGCTGGTTGGTCTGATAACTGACATTAAATGGTTTACCCGGCCTTACTTCGGCTGGCGCCTGCAGGCTAATGTTTAACTGGCGACTGCTACGGTCGATATTAAATGGAACCACGGCATAACTTAACGGACTGACAAACAGCGCGTCAGAGTCAGCCGCACGCACAAAACTAACATTAATATAGGCATTGCCCTCCAAGCCTTCAGGCAATTGAATGCGCTGGATGCTGCTGGTGGTATCAGCGCTGAACCAGCTAAACGTATGCACTTTATCGCTCTCTATGCTGATTAAACCGCTACCGGTGTATGGTGCAGTAATATTCAGCTCTATCCACTGGCCTGCTTTATAATCTGCTTTATCCAGCTTGACAGTTAGCGCCGCATTCTTCTCCAGCATAGCAGCGATATTGCCGGCCCCCACTACGCTAAAGGCCAGGCTGCCAAGCGTGTTACCACTGCTATCGCTCAGTTGTAGTTCAAAGTCACCTGCGGTATCAGTCGGTATAGGGTAATCAGTTCCTTGCTGGCTAATACTCAGTGGGGTTTGACTAAGCGCAATATCCTGAACGATACTCTGGTACTGATAGGTGCCATCATCCTGTTTCACCAGACTGGTGACCGGACGTTTTTCAATTAACTGCAGACTAAGATCGTTTAACGTGACCTGGCTCAGCGCACTATCAATAGCGATAAAATTAACGCTGCGCTGTTGCTGCTTTTTAAGATAACTCAAATCGCCATCCGCTTTTACCGCAACCACCTTATCTAAGGGCGATAATAACGTGCTTAGCCGGTGCTGGACACTGCGGCCACCGCCCGCATCAAACCCCTCAGTATTGACCACTAACTGATAGGTGCCGCCGCTATATTGCTCCAGCCCCAGCGCAAATGTTGCCTGGCCGTCGGCATCGGTCTGTTGTTCATCCAGGGTGCGTTGCACCCGCTCTGTTTTCACATTTGCTTGCTGCGGACTTAGCACCTGATAATCGGGGTACTGGGTAAAACTAAAACTGCGCGGGATCAGTTCCAGTCTGGCCTCGACGTTTCGCTGCTGTGCCGGTGTCCCGAATAAATTATCCAGCTGTACCTGCACCGTTAAATCAGCGGGCTTTAACCAGCCTTGTTCTTTAATCGCGGCAGTGCCTTGCTGAAACTGGCTACTGATCTTCATGGTATCGGGCTGAAACTCTTCCACTGAAAAACTTACCGAGCCCAGATGGCGCTGGGTATTGCCTTTACTATCAAGCAAACTGACATTGGCATGATAGTTACCCGTATCACTATGCGCCAGGGTGTCCAGACTAAAGCTGTGCATCCCACGATCACTGAGGTTAAAGTTCTGCTGCCAGAAAGTATTACCACGAGGCCCTTGCAACTGAACTTTTAATGGCAGCTCTGCTGCGCCAGCAGTTAAATCGGCATGGCGGATAATCGCCGCCAGCTTTACCTGCTCGCCCGGCCGGTAAATGCCTCTGTCGCTAAACAGATAAGCACTTAAGCTTTTGTTATCCTGCGGGCTTTGGTACTGGCCGCTGGTATTGAATTTTGAGTAATCAAGCTGACGGCTATAACGATCAAATGGAATAAAGCTGGTATCGATTACGCCATTTCTGCTGCGATTAACCCTATACACTACAGGCTGACGCTCACGGTTAAAGTCGTCGGTTTTGCCAAAGCTGACCGTGCCCCGGCCGTCAGTTTTAGCAGTAAATAACGGCACGCCATTGCGGCCAAGCAATGCAACCTCGGCACCGGCTACCGGCTTGCCATCGGCCAGCGATAAAACAAACAGCTGCTGGCTAGTGTCGCTGTTATGTTTGACCAGCAGACCTAAATCGGTAACCAGTACCAACCTTTTATCCAGCTGCTGACCTTCTCGCTCAGGCTTCGCCGGATCAAATTCGCTTAACTCAATAAAAAAAAGTCCCATTCCCGCTTGCTTCAGGTAAGGCGTTAACGTCAGTGCCTGGTAGCTGGCCTGTTTCGGCTCTGCATTGTTCACGGTATAAGTATGCTGCTGCAAACTGGTGATATTGCTTTGGTCAAACTGGTAGTGCTGAAAATAAGGCTGGTTGATATCGCCGCCAGTCTGGGTAATTAAATGGTTCAGTTGTTCAGGTAACAACTTATGCAGTTTTACCCTGACCCCCTTCACGCCCCGACTTAACAGTTGCAGTTTCTGCTCACCACTTAGGGTAAGCATGGCGCCCTCTCCGACAATTTTTACTTCTTTCGGGTAAACCGGCGCCTGCACCACGGCCCGGTATTCATTGGCCAGGCTAAAATCACTAACTGACTGCAAACCGGCAGGGACACTGACAAAAACATGCTGGCCCGGTGGTAAATCAAGCTTAATACTAAAGGCATTATCGTGGGCCAGTGCGGTGGGCATCAGTTCAAAACTGAGCGGCCTGGCTTGCTGTAATACGGTATTGTTCACTTCGCCCGGCGCCCAGTAATTTGAATTACGCCGTGGATGTTCAGGCAATACATACAGCTGTAATTTAGTGGCCAGTTCCGTGCGGTTAAGCCGGTCTGTAAAACTTAGCAACAGCATTTGCTCGGGTTGCTGCTGCGGGTTTCTGACAATATCGGTAGTCAAGTCACTCACTTTTAAAAAGCTACTGCGATCAGGCACCAGCAGCTGGGCTGTGGTGGCACTTACCGTTTTACCCTCGCCCCGTGCGGCGTTAATACCGGCATCCAGTTGCAAGGTTAAGTACTTTTCACGCTCGGGTAAGTTGATATCGTCAGACTGCAGATAAAGCTCACGGCCACTTTCATCGGCACTTAAGCTAAATGGCAGGGTTTGTGGCCGGCTGCCAGTAGCCGCTTCGCCATCGGCTTGCATTACCATCGTTAGGTGCTGCTTAACACTCGCCAGCTTAACCGGATGGCTGAAATTAAGGGTGGCAACCACGTTTCGCCGGGTTGGCTCGGTCGGGTTCTGATAAAATCGCAGCCGGTTAATTTCTGCTGATAACGGTTCGGTCGTAAACTTATATTGCTGGCGGGCTAACTTAATTTCCGGGTTAAAAATGCGCGTTTCCAGTTTGACGGTATACTGCTGGCCAGCAGGCCATGCCTGCTCTGGGGTAAAGCTCAGGATATTGTCATCCTGCCATAACCATTTACCTGGTATAGCTGGGCTGATAGCAACGCCGTCACTTATTACCTCACCAATTAAGTCCAGCCGGGCGGCTGACAGCATGGGTGCCGGCATTGATGTTCTGGCGATGCCCGGCTCAGAACCAAGCACAGGCTCAAGCTCTAAGCCCAGCTCAGGATCATGCTTCTGCACCGGATTAACTGCACTTGCTAAATCATAACTAAATTTCAGCAGTAGCGGTGTCGGCTGCTCTGTATCATCCTGATAATGGCCAATCTCCGGGGTCACCACCTCTGCACTTACCTGCAATGGTTTGGGTAATTGCTGATAGTAATGATATCCCGC
>NZ_JBFJPY010000082.1:0-14914 GCF_041616895.1 Arsukibacterium sp. | reverse complement strand
TGTTTACCGGCGTTCGCCATTTTAGACACTAAACGCAAATCTGCTTCAGTGATAAAAAAGGCCGCGCTGCGGCCTTTTCTTATTCAAACTAGTTGTTGAATCTATGTTCGAACCATAGAATGCTGATTTACTGAAAATCTTTTTTGATATTTCAAAGGATGCACAAAATGGCGAATCGATGGTCGTTATGGCGACGAAGGCTACTACCTCCGATAATGATTCTACTAGCGATAAGCTTCTTTGTCGGTTCATTCTGGTTTCACTATTACAGCACTTATTGTTGGCAACACACTGACCTGCTATGCATCCCGACCGGAACAGTTAAATCTTGGCTCAAAGTTGCTGCCGGTTTAACGCAGATTTTTGGTGTTTACTTACTCATTAAATCAATAGATCAGACTATAAATCTCCTTCAGGGTAATACCTTAATTGGGACACTCAAGTTGGGTTATGAGCAATGGCTGGCAAACTGGCGTATTAGGTTGCATTCAGGCGGAGGCAAAAGCTCAATGACCGTTAGCATGACAGGAAGAGCTTATGTACAAAGTGGCGATAGAAGCGATATGCCTTTAGCTGAGCGTATTAAGCTGCTGGAGACAGCAATGGACGAAGTAAAAAACAAGCATGATGACTTAGTAAGTGAAACCAGAGATCTAGCGAGCAAAGTTCAAAAATCAGAACAAGAACTTAGACAAGCGTTAGAAAATGAAATTAAATCTGTTAGAGCTTTGCTTAGTTACATATCTATCGGAGGATTACATAGCCAAGTTTGGGGGATGTACCTAATTGTATATTCAGCCGTAGTAAGCATGGTAGTTTAAAATAAGTAATCAAAGCGAGTTTTTAATATTGCCTTTTACCCAACCAATACTGAGCAAATAGCGGCTGGCCTGCTCTACTTTGGTTACCGCATGCTCGCACAAATCCGGTCGGAAGAATTTAATGCGGGAACTCTGATAAATCGGGGTGGTGCAGATAAAGTTGCCGCCCTTTTTGGCTTGTTTTAATACGATATTCAGCCGGAAGTGCCTGCCACTGCTTACCGTATCTCTCTGCACCGGTACTTCGCAGCCTTGCGGAAAGCGTAGCAGGTAGCAATCAAATTTTAGCGGCCAGTATGCGCCTGCTAATAGCATTTTATCGTAGCCACTTTGCTGGCGGCCTTTACGCCAGCGAAAGAGTTGCTTTAGCATACTCATAACGTAAGGCCGCTTATAAACCTCAGGCCGCGCTGTTTAATACTAATTTCTCAACTACCGGCTGTTCGCCATGTTCGGCCTGCCATGCATCATAATTTGCCTGCAGGTTTATCCATAGAGCCACATTGCTGTCGGTTGCCAGGGCAATACGCTGCGCTAAATCTGCAGAGCAAGGTATATGACCATGACAAAAATTACTCATAGTAGTACGGGAAACACCTAACGCTTTGGCCGCTTTAGTCACCGAGATACCATATTCCTCCAGGATCTGGCTACGAAAAACCAGCCCAGGATGCATGGGACAACGTGTCATTTTTTCCATAACAACCTCCAGATTATTATCTACTCCAGGCATACTATTTTTGTGCCCTTATTTGCTTCCCGTGATAGTCGCGATAATCCAACAATACGGCACCATCGTCTTCAATTTCGAATGTCACCCGCCAGTTACCATTCACTTCAATTGAGTATACACCTGCCCCGGAACCCACTTTTTCAGCAAATTTGGTTTGAAACAATGCACGTAAATCTTTTGGCTGATGAGAGGCGGCAATCGAATCAAGAATTATGGTGAGTTTGACCGCGTGTTTTGGCTGCACACCACTATGATCGCCATGCAAAAAAAGCTTCTTTAGACCTTTATGCTTAAAGTTCTTTATCGCCATGCTAATCCCTCATCAACACGCAAAGTGTAAAGCATTGCTTTACACTTATCAAATGCAGCAAGGTAATTCTATTAGTTTTGGAAGTGGCGCAAAAAATCGCCAGACAAAATCTGCTGCAAGCCATCCGTTGGCTGGTTATAGACATAGGTCCAAGCCATAATGATGTCGCCGTTTTGCAGGGTGACTGGTTGTTTAAGCCGCAGGTATTCGGTGGGGCTGGCAAAGCCGGGGCCGCACTGTTCATAGGCATCCAGCTCTGTCAGCAACGGTGCTGTTTGCGGTAATTGATACACTTCGCCGCTTACCTGCCAGGCCGGGTCGTCACCCGGCACAGCACCCGGGTAATAATCCACCAGATACAGCTTGCCCTTTAAACGGCCCTTACCGACCAGGCTGGCATGTTGCTGCAACAGCTGATAGTAGCGCTCGCCAGCCGGTCGGCGCAGTGCATGGTGGCGAAGCGTACCGTAAACAAATAAGTAGTCTGGCATGGCTTGGCTTGGCTTGGCTAACCCAGCTTAGCGCCATTGGGCACCGGGCTGTCTACCGTTACCAGCACAATAGCACCATCCTCGCGGGCAAAACCAGTAACCAGGCATTCCGACTGCATGGGGCCTATTTGCTTAACAGGGAAATTAACCACTGCCATCACCTGTTTACCCAGCAACTGCTCTTTGGTGTATAAACTGGTAATTTGCGCGCTGGACTTTTTAATACCAATTTCGCTACCAAAATTTACTTGCAGTTTATATGCAGGTTTACGGGCCTGTGGAAAATCGTCCACACCAATAATGGTGCCTACCCGAAGTTCTACTTTGCTAAAATCCTGCCAGCTGATCGTTTCCATGTCGTCTCCTGCGCTTAGCTGTTAAGCTGCTATGCTACTATCCTGAACATAAAGCATAACTTAATCCGGAGAACCCTATGGCGCAATGGTTAAACGCAACGGTTTCTGAAACAATTTATTGGACCAGCAGCTTATTCAGTATTAAAGCCAAAACAGGGCCGCTGCCGTTTATTGCTGGTCAGTTTGTCCGGCTGGCGTTAGAAGGGCCTGACGGACGCGCACAGCGCGCATATTCGCTGGTTAACCCACCGGATAGCGAGTGTCAGGAATTCTTGGTCAGTACCGTAGCCGATGGTTTGTTATCGCCGTTATTGCAGCAGTTAACACCGGGAGATACCGTGGGGATAAGCCAGCCGGCCACTGGTTTTTTTATTCTGGATGAAGTGCCTGACGGTGATAACCTCTGGCTTATTGCTACCGGCACCGGCATCGGCCCCTATTTATCAATGCTGGCTACCGCTGAACCCTATAGGCGTTTTAAACATATTATTTTGGTGCATAGTGTACGAAATTCAGCTGATCTGGCCTATAAAGAACTCATTGAAGGTTTTGTTGCGCAGCACCCCGGGCAGTTACACTATCAGCCGGTGGTTACCCGCGAACCTCATCCGGGCGCACTGCAAGATCGCATACCAAACTTAATCAGCAACCATCAGTTGCAGCAGCAATGCGGCCAGTTACTCAATTCCAAGTCACAAGTTATGTTATGCGGTAATCCGCAAATGATCACTGATACCAAAGCGTTACTGATCGAGATGGGTCTGACCAAAAACCTGCGTCGAAACCCAGGCAATATCACCGTAGAGCAATACTGGTAAAATGGTCCCGCGATCTACTAAAACAGTCTAGAAAATGCCGGCCAGTGACCGCAGCAGCCCCTGATGCAGCGGTTGCTCGGCATCATGCCAACTCAGATTCGCCTTATTGGCAAAGCTAACGACTTTCACCTGGTACTTACGCCGATCAGTCGCCAGCTCCCACATTAATTCGTTGTTACCACTGTCGCCCTGCTTCAGTTGGTGGCGACTTATTTCCTGTACCTTACCTATACTGTCCGGGGCGATGCGCTCAGCCAGCTGGATGTCGGTTAACATGGTGTAGTACTTATCTTTAACCAGCTGATTGCCGACATACTCAGCACCGGCCCAGGCCGCCAGGACCACCAGCGCCTTGGCAATATCTTTACCATCAATATCAGCGCCAAAGCTGGCATCCGCATAGACCGCAACATTGCTGGCGCGGTGAGACGAAGTAATCTGCTCAGGCTCTGGTTCAGGCAAGGCGATACCGGGATACAACAGCTGATGAATTTGCTCCGGGCTCATATCGTATTCTGCGCTGGCAAGCACCACTTCAGGCCGCTCTTTTAACACGGTACGGACATTTACCTGCAACCAATACTGCGCCTGCTGTGGCGAGTCGACTAGCTGATAACCCCGGCTGAGCAACAGGCCGCGCACATCATCAGCCAATGGTAGCTGATACTCGGCCGCCGTCTGACGGATATCAATAAAAATAGTGCGTAGCTCTGGCTCAACCGGATCCAGGTAGATGGTCTCACTCATCCGGGTCTGGACATCAAGCTTACCTTTAGCCACTGAGGTATGCAGCGCCATACAGCCGGTTAGTGGCATAAGCAAAAGCAGACATAAGAGCAAGCGCATTTAAAACAAACCTGCCAATGAACGGGCTACGCCATCAGTAAGCTGCGGTGCGGCTTCTGGCCACTTTAAATTCGCCTGGTTGGCATAACTCATTACCCGACTCTGATATTTGCGCATATCGGTCTGACGCTGATAAGTAGAAGTGGTGCTGCCGCTATCGCCTTGCAACAGCTGGTGCTCTGAGCGCTCACTCACCGAACCACCAAAGCGCTCCATAATCTGAATGTCGGTAATCGCTGTGTAGTACACATCTTCTACCAATGCATCAACAATAGTGCCGGCGGCCGCACCCGCTACAGCGGCCCCTAAGCCGGCAGCGCCTGAGCCACCGGTTGCCCGGTGAATAGCATAGCCGGTTACCGCACCACCAGCGACACCGGGGCCTGCTGCAAATGCCCGATTGGCATCACGGCCATTAGTGCGTCCCACTTGTAGTACGTTGGCCTGTAACCAGTAATGGGCCTGTCCAGGGCTATCGATTACCTGGTAACCTTTGGCGCGCAGGTTGGCAACAACCTGGGGTTTAATATCAAATTCTGGTTTGTCTGAGGTATTTCGCACGTCAACAAAAATGGTGCGCTGAGCAGGTTCAACCGGATCAAGAAAGATGCTGGAAGACATTTTAGTCTGGACATCAAGATTACGTTTAGCGACAGACGTGTGCAACGCGCCACATCCGGCAAGACTAAGCAACACCACGGCGGTTAGCGCCAGCTTTATCGTATTCATAGGAACCTCTTAAATTAGGAGCGAGTGCTTTAAAGCATTGTGCCGATTAAAACTGAATATTATCTGAATAGTTAGCACAGCGTTAATAAAGAACCGTAAAACAATGTAACGGAATATGTGAGGCGTCGTGGTTTTTTTTGCCGTCAATTATCTTTACTTTTTAACTGTAGCCGCTACAATACGCGCCGCTCTTTTGTTTGTTCTTTATACAGCTTTTTATAACGCTCTTTTTAAAATAAGGTAATCGCTATGCATCCGATGTTAAACATCGCCATTCGTGCTGCCCGTAGTGCAGGTAACATTATCGCCCGTGCCTGTGGTCAGTTAGATATGGTGCAAAAGCTGCAAAAAGGCAGCAACGACTTTGTGACCAATGTCGACAAAGAAGCCGAGCAGGCTATCGTGGCAATCTTGAAAAAATCTTTTCCAACCCATGGTATTGTTGGCGAAGAGCATGGCGATTACGGTAACAGCGACAGTGAGTTCCAGTGGATTATTGATCCGCTTGATGGCACTAGCAACTTCATCAAAGGCATTCCGCATTTCGCGGTATCGATTGCCTTAAAACACAATGGTAAATTAGATCAGGCGGTTATTTTTGATCCGCTGCGCGGCGAGTTATTTACTGCCTCTCGTGGTCGTGGCGCTCAGCTGAATGGCACCCGGATCCGGGTTACCGCGCTGCCGGACATGACCGGCGCTATTTTAGCCACCGGCTTTCCGTTTAAAGCAAAACATCATTTAGACAGCTACAGCAAAATTTTCAACAGCTTTTTTGCTGACTGTGCCGATATGCGCCGCACTGGCTCAGCGGCTCTGGACTTAGCCTATGTTGCTGCTGGCCGTTTCGATGGCTTCTTTGAAATTGGCTTAAAGCCATGGGATATCGCGGCAGGTGAACTGATCGTGCGTGAAGCCGGTGGTATGGTCTGCGACTTTGTTGGCGGTTCTAACCATATGAAAACCGGCAATACCGTGGCAGCCAGTCCTAAGGTACTGCAAGCCATGGTTAAAGGCATGCGGCCACACTTGTCAGAAACCCTGGCTAAGTAATACTAATATGATTTATGCCGTACCCGCTTAACTGATTAAACGGGTACGTCTACTGCTAAGCCTTGCTCTGTCCACGCCCGGTAGCCGCCCGCCAAACTCAGTACCTGCTGATACCCCATCTGCTGCAGGGTTTGCGCCGCAAGCGCTGAGCGATAACCACCGCCGCAATACAGCACTATTTTCTGTTTTTTGTCCTGTACCATCTGTTCAATATCGCGTTCAATAATACCTTTGCCCAGATGCATTGCCTCCGGTAAATGCCCTTTAATCCATTCATGATCTTCCCGGACATCCAGTAAGACGTATGGCTGATTATGTTGTTGTAGCTCAGCAATGGTGATTTCGCTAATTTCCGCTTTTGCCTGATTAACCAAAGCAATAAAACCGGGTGCATGTTGCGCCGTCATAGAAACCTCAACTAAAAAAAAATGCCAGTCACTGACTGGCATTTGTAGCACACAACTCACTGTTTTACAGCAAGGGCTCGGTACCTTCACCTTCTTTTTCAGGCGGTGGTGGTGGCAACATATCTTCGCGACTGATGCCAAGTTGTACCGCAAGCGCACTGGCCACAAACACTGAAGAGTAAGTACCAATGGCAATACCAAACAACAGCGCTGTTGCAAAGTTATGGATCAGCGCACCGCCCATAGTGAACAACACAATTAACACAATGATAGTGGTTAATGACGTCACCACCGTCCGGTTTAAGGTAGAGGTTACAGCGTCGTTGATGGTTTCATGGACCGTTGAATCACGTAACTTGCGAAAGCTCTCCCGGATCCGGTCAAACACCACAATGGTATCGTTTATCGAATAACCAATCAGCGCCAGAATTGCCGCCAGCACCGTTAAGTCAAATTCCAACTGCAACAGTGAGAATAACCCCAGGGTGATAATGACATCATGGCCCAGTGACAACACCGCACCCACTGACAAGCGCCACTCAAAGCGCATGGTGACATACAACAAAATACCGATCAGTGCAGCCAGCATGGCTAAGCCGCCCTGCTCTTTCAGTTCATCACCCACGCTTGGGCCAACAAACTCTACCCGACGCATTTCAATCGGCTCACTGGAGGTAACGGTTAACGCGCTTAGCACCTGATTTGAAATAGTTGACTGATCGACACCTTCACGTGGCGATATTCTGATCGCGACATCTTCGCTCGAACCAAAATACTGCACCACGGCATCGGGGTAACCACTGTCGGCTAATACCTGCCGCACCTGGGATAAATCGGCACCACCGCTATAACCTACCTCAATAACGGTGCCCCCGGTAAAATCGAGGCCCCAGTTCATTCCTTTGACCGTAATGGTAGCCAGCGAGGCAATAACCAGCAAACCCGATAAGATCAGAGCTGGGATCTTTAACCGCATAAAATTCAGCGGTTCCGTAAAGCGAAATATTCTCACACCGCCTCCTTACATTGGCAGTGACTGCACACGGCGGCCACCCCAGAATAAATTTACCAGTAACCGGGTACCGACTACTGACGTGAAGATCGAGGTCAGAATACCGATCGCCAGCGTAATAGCGAATCCTTTAACCGGACCGGTGCCGATGCCGAACAGGATCAATGCTACCAATAATGTGGTAATGTTGGAGTCGGCAATGGTGGCAAACGCCCGGTCGTAGCCGTGGTGAATAGCCTGTTGCACACTACGGCCCTCGGCCAGCTCTTCCCGGATCCGCTCAAAGATAAGAACGTTGGCATCAACTGCCATACCTACCGTCAACACGATACCCGCCATACCCGGCAATGTTAACGTTGCCCCTGGGATCATCGACATAAAACCAGTAATCAGGATCAGGTTAGCCAGCAAAGCAACGTTGGCCACTAAACCAAACGCCCGGTAATACAGCACCATAAAGATCAGTACGACCACCATGCCCCACATAATCGCCGTCATACCTAAGTCAATATTTTCCTTACCCAGGCTTGGGCCTATGGTACGTTCTTCAATGATCTGGGTTGGTGCAATTAAGGCACCGGCGCGTAATAATAGCGCCAGGTTTTGTGCTTCAGCCGGGTTATCAATACCGGTGATCCGGAAGCTGCGGCCCAAACGGGCCTGAATCGTCGCGGCGTTAATCACCTCTTCATATTTCACCAGTACCGGGGTGCCGTCTTCATTACGCGCGTCACCTGGCTTGTACTCAATAAATACCGTTGCCATCTGGCGGCCAATGGTGCTGCGGGTAGCGTTAGACAGCAAATTACCGCCTTGAGCATCCAGTGAAATACTGACTTGCGGTCGTGAGTACTCATCGTATCCCGAAGTCGCCCCGGTAATATGATCGCCGGTTAACATGGTGCGGTTTTCCAACAGGTACGGCTGACCATTGCGGTCACGATACAAGCTGGAGCCTGCTGGCAAACGTCCGTCTAACGCGGCGCCCAAATCTGAATCGTTATCAACCAGCCGGAACTCCAGGGTAGCGGTCGCACCCAGAATTTCTTTGGCCTGAGCCGGGTCTTGCACGCCTGGCAGCTGAACAATAATCCGATCAGCACCCTGGCGCTGCACTAAAGGTTCAGCCACACCAATTTCATTTACCCGGTTACGGATAATGGTGATGTTCTGCTCCAGTGCATACTCACGAATTTCCCGCACCCGATTTTCGCTTAAGCTGACTAGCAAGCTATGCTCAGTATCGCCCTCGCTGAAAATCAGCTCCTGATCGGCTTTACCAAGGGCGCTGCGTGCTGCGGCTAAATCTTCTGCGCTACGCAACAAGATTTGCACCTGACCGCGCTCTAAATCCGCTTGCACAGCGCGGTAACGAACCCGCTCTTCCCGTAAGTCAGCGCGAAACGCCTGTACCAAGTCGTTTATGTTTTTATCGATAGCAGCTTTCATGTCAACCGCCATCAAAAAGTGTACACCACCGCGTAAGTCCAGCCCCAGTTTCATTGGACTGGCCCCGATCGCACGTAACCACGCGGGCGTGGTTGGTACCATGTTAAGGGCGGTGATGTAGCTACTACCTAACTGCCGCTCTGCCACTTCCCGGGCACGCAGCTGGTCTTCAGCACTGCTGAAACGGGCCAGGATCTGGCCTTCGGTCAGCGTAACCGCTTTCGCAGAAATACTGGCTGTAGCAAATGCCTGTTCAAGTTCAGCACGAGTGGTCTCACTGACCACTCCGCCACGGCTGGCATTAATATTTAACGCCGGATCTTCTGGGTACACATTGGGCAAGGCATACAAGAATGCTGCAAGCAGCACACCTGACACCACCAAATACCGCCAGAGAGGATTTTTGTTTAACACAAGTTGATCCTTTTCTATTCGCTTTGCCGCTTACAGCGACTTTAAGGTGCCTTTTGGTAAAACGGCACTAATCGCTGATTTCTGTACGGTAACTTCAGTGCTGTCATTCAAGGCAACAGTAACGAAATCTTTGTCGTCAGCAATTTTGCTGATCCGACCGACAATACCACCCTGGGTTAACACTTCATCACCCTTGCCAAGGGCTGACATCAGATTACGGTGCTCTTTTACCCGCTTGGCTTGTGGCCGGTAAATTAAAAAATAAAAAATCAGGCCAAAGGCCAGCAACATAATAATTAAATCCCAGCCACCACCTTGTGGTGCTGCGGCGGCGCTGTCAGCGTAGGCATTGCTAATAAATAGACTCATGGTTTTCCCCTTAAAATTAATAAAATAATGAAGTTTTAATTCTTAATTAGTATTCGCCGGTATTTCAGTGTTAGTTAAAATATCAGTAACCGCTTCTAACGCCGGTACGGGTAAGTCCCGCTTCGCGTAAAACTCGCTGACAAACTGCTCCAAGGTACCAGTGGCTATGGCCTGGCGCAATCCCTGCATCAGTTTTTGATAGTGATGCAAATTATGGATAGTGTTCAGCCTTGCACCCAGTATTTCGTTGCAGCGGTCCAGATGATGTAAATATGACCTGGAATAATTTTTACAAGTGTAGCAATCGCATTCAGGGTCCAGCGCAGAAGTGTCTTCTTTGTGCTTTGCGTTACGAATTTTCACCACGCCGGAACTGATAAATAAATGGCCGTTACGGGCATTTCGGGTTGGCATAACACAATCGAACATATCAATACCACGGCGCACTGCTTCGACGATATCTTCCGGCTTACCAACACCCATTAAGTAACGGGGTTTGTGGCTGGGCATCTGGCCAGTGGTGTGGTTCAGGATATTGATCATATCCTCTTTAGGCTCACCCACGGATAAACCACCAATGGCGTAGCCATCGAAGCCAATTTCTTCCAGCCCTTGCAAGGAGACGTCACGCAGGTTTGGATACATCCCGCCCTGAATAATGCCAAATAATGCCGCCGGATTATCGCCGTGGGCATCTTTGGAACGTTTTGCCCAGCGCAGCGACATTTCCATCGATTTTTTTGCCTGTTGCTCGGTCGCAGGATACGGCGTACATTCGTCAAAAATCATCACAATGTCAGAGCCTAAATCACGCTGTACTTCCATCGAGCGCTCCGGGGTTAGCATGATCCGCTCGCCATTCAGCGGTGAGCGAAACTTGACGCCTTCTTCGGTAATTTTACGCAGCTCACCCAGGCTGAACACCTGAAAACCGCCCGAGTCGGTCAGAATAGGCTTATGCCAGTGCATAAAATCGTGTAAATCACCGTGTTTTTTGATGATCTCGGTACCAGGGCGCAGCATTAAGTGGAAAGTATTGCCTAAACAAATCTGCGCGCCAGTGGCGTCCAGCTCTTCCGGGGTCATGCCTTTAACGGTGCCGTAGGTACCTACGGGCATAAAGGCCGGCGTCTCAACAATGCCGCGCCCAAAAATCAGCCGGCCCCGACGGGCTCTGCCGTCGGTGGTATCTAATTCAAATTTCATTACTATCCTCAAGCGCCAGAAAGACAGTCTGGCTTAATTCGCGGCGCATTATAACAGCTTACTGCGTAGATGCTAAACGACAATCTGCCCTGAAGACCTGGGCTTGCGGCCATGACTGGGAAATTCTTATTCCGCCGCCCTCGACAGCACGTCCCTGTGCTGTCTCAGCCTGCGCGGCCTCCCTGCCGCTGCTTCATAAGAACACCCAGCCACAGCCCATCTCACCCTGGGCGAACCAGGAATGTCCTCGCTGCCTGATCCTGTCTATCAATCAGCTGATAAACATCGCATCGCCATAGGAGTAAAAACGATACTGCTCATTGATCGCCGTTTGATAGGCATTTAACACGTTTTCGCGACTACTGAATGCTGATACCAACATAATTAATGTAGATTCAGGCAAGTGGAAATTGGTAATCAGTGCATCAATCACCTTAAAGTCATAGCCGGGGTAGATGAAAATCTGGGTATCACCATAGTAACTAATCAGCTCACCGTCCCCCTGCATGGCAGCAGATTCGAGTGAACGCACCGAGGTTGTGCCAACCGCCACCACTTTGTTGCCACGCGCTTTGCAACTGGCCACAGCATCTACTACCTGCTCTGGAACCTCGATATATTCAGCGTGCATCTTGTGTTCCAGCACATTATCAACGCGCACCGGTTGAAAGGTGCCGGCGCCCACGTGCAAGGTAACAAAAGCAAACTCAACACCTTTAGCACTGAGTTTATCTAACAATGGCTGGTCAAAATGCAACCCGGCAGTAGGAGCCGCCACCGCGCCCGGTTTCTCGTTATAAACCGTTTGATAACGCGCTTTGTCTTCTTCATTATCTGGCCGGTCAATATAGGGTGGCAATGGCATGTGACCTAAACGCTCCAGCATCGACAGTACCGGTTCATCACCAATGACTTCAAGTTCAAATAATTCGTCATGGCGCTGATTCATCCGCACTTCAGCCGCGTTTTCCAACAGCAATACGGTACCCGCCTTAGGTGCTTTGCTGGCGCGGACATGGGCTAGAAAGCGTTTATCATCCAGCATGCGCTCGACTAACACTTCCACTTTGCCGCCAGACGCTTTCTGGCCAAACAACCGGGCCGGGATCACTTTGGTATTATTAAATACCAGTAGATCACCGGGCTGAAAAAAGTCACTGATGTCTTTAAAAATGTGGTGGCTGAGCGCGCCGCTTTGTTTATCCATCGCCAGCAAGCGGCTGCTTGAGCGCTCGGTTTTTGGAAAGCGGGCAATAAGCTGCTCAGGTAATTCGAATGAAAAGTCTTTAACTTGCATACTTTTAGTTTGCATAGAGGATCCTTGGCTTTACCGACCAGAGGCACGGCTATAAAAAAACAGCCGCTATTCTAGCAGAACAGACGATAAAATTACTGGCATTTTTGCAGCAACACCTCACTTATCAGGCTGGTCATTAAGCGATAACTACGGGCTTTACTGGAGGTCGGCCGCCAGGCGACACCGATATCCCGGTAAGCATTACCGCTGGTCGGCTGTTGGGTAATTAATTCCGTGCTTTCCAGCAGGCCGCTGTTAATGGCCATTTGCGGTATAAATGTGACGCCAAGTTTGTTGTTCACCATCTGGGTCAGGGTGTGCAGGCTGGTGGCAAAAAACGGGTTTACTTTGCGGCTGTCTTCCAGCTCACAGGCTTTAACCGCATGGCCTGTCAGGCAATGTTCCCGCTCCAGTAAAAAAATACTTTCGTCTGGCCACTGGCTGATATCCTGATTAAACCCACGGCCAAGCCAGTCTTTATGCAGTACCAGCTTAAAGCCATCCTGCGCCAGTACTTCGGTATGAAACGCCCCCGTTTCATAGGGTAGCGCCAGCAATACCATGTCTAAACGCCCCTCAGCTAATGCATGCAGCGAATTATCTGAGGTATCTTCGCGCAGCAGCAACTGTAAGTCAGGATAGCGCTCACGACACAAACTCATGACTTCACTTAATACAAAGGGCGCTATGGTTGGAATACAGCCAAGCCGGAATGGCCCGGCCATCGGTTTGCCCTGCGACTTGGCAAATTCAGTCAGCTCTTCACATTGCTCAATGATATGCCTGGCCTGGCGCACCACATCCTCACCTAAAGATGTAAAAATAAAGGTTTTATGATCCCGCTCTAGCAACTGGGTTTGCATGGTCTCTTCCAGGTTAGCGATGGCAGCGCTTAACGTCGACTGACCGACAAAACATGCCTCAGCGGCCCGACCAAAATGTTGGTGTTCGTGCAGTGCCAACAAATACTGCAGTTGTTTAACACTAGGAAGTCGTTTCATTGCATATTCCGATTAAAATACTAAATTTGTTCGATTATATAAATTAATATAAAGCATTGCTGGCATAAAATCGAGCGCCTGCGAATATTAACAGCTGTATTCATTTTCGTTAAAAATATCAGATTATTAGCGATTTCAATTTTACAAATTCCAATTTTCTAAGTCATACATTTAACTTTTGTATTTTTTGTAAATTACAAATTGAAACAATTGCGCATTTGTTATAGCTTGGGGTTATCATTGTATGCATCTGTAACCGTATCATCGCAGTACTCTGGAATATACTCCATTCGGATACAGAGGAGTGGTACATACATTGGCCGATGGTTGCGAGTTGGGCAGTCCGTAACCCGTTTGAAGGAACGATCTATTATAAAAAATCACCTCAGGAGGGCGAATTATGTCCAAATTGACCAAACCACTGGCCATTGCCAGCTGCAGCCTGCTGGCACTGGCAGTGAATACCGCTCTGGCAAACACCGCCAGCAATGCTACTGAAGACAATCGATACATCATTAAATATAAAGACAGTAGTTTAGGGCTTAACAAACAACATGATTATGTTTTAAGTCAGCATAAACGCACCAAAGATGCCATTCTGGCAGGGCTTAGTGACAACAGCAGCAAACTGAAGCGTCAGGGCGCGAAAGTACATCATTTACTGGCAGAGCAGCGTGCTATTGCCGCAGAGCTGCGCCCTGGCATGGTTAACCTATTAAAAGCCGATCCGGCCATTGAGCTAATAGAAGTGGATCAGCGTCGTTACCCCATGATGCAACAAATACCTTATGGCTTCCCGCTGGTGCAAGCCGACTTAGTCAGCGATGAGTTCGCCGGCAATCAGACAGTTTGTGTCATTGACTCAGGCCTTGACTTACCGCATGAAGACTTTGTATCAGGCAATATAAGCGGCACCAATGATGTTGGTACCGGCAACTGGTTTGAGGCGGGCGGCCCGCACGGTACTCATGTTGCCGGTACAATCGGCGCGCTGAACAATGACACCGGTATCGTCGGTATTATGCCCAATGGCCAGTTAAACATGCATATTATAAAAGTGTTTAATGCCGGCGGCTGGGGCTATTCATCCACTTTAGCCAGCGCCATTAACGCCTGTGCTGCTGCCGGTGCTACGGTTGTTAATATGAGTCTGGGCGGTGCGGCGCCAAGTACCACTGAAAGCAATGCAATGCAGGCCGCCTTTGATGCCGGCTTGTTATTAATCGCTGCGGCCGGTAATGATGGCAACACAGCCATGTCTTACCCGGCATCTTATGATTCCGTTGTTTCGGTTGCCGCCGTAGACAGCACGAAAACGCTGGCAGGCTTCTCTCAGCGTAATCCTCAGGTAGAACTGGCAGGTCCAGGTGTCGATGTTCGCTCTACGTATCCTGAAGGCACCGCGCTGGAAGCTCAGCTAAGTGTCAACACCGTATTTTATGATGCCAATCCAATGTCGGGCTCTGGTAGTGGTGCGGTGAGTGCCGAATTTGCTGATTGCGGCCTGGCAACTGATGCCTGTACTGATGTCACCGATAAAGTATGTTTAATTTCACGCGGTGAAGTCGCGTTCTCGCAAAAAGTAGAATCGTGTCAGGCGGG
>NZ_JBFJPY010000081.1:0-15178 GCF_041616895.1 Arsukibacterium sp. | reverse complement strand
TATCAGCGAAGAATTAACAAAGAACATTTCGCCTTGCTAATCATGGCAGTCGTTGTACTGCCTACAATAAACTGGCGAATGCGGGAATGGCCGTAAGCGCCCATTACCATCAGGTCAATATGATGCTCTTGCTGGTACTGGTTTAGTACCTCTTCCGGCTCGCCACCGACGATGGCAATGCGGGTATCGAAACCGGCATTACGCAGAATGTGTGCTGCGGTTTCCATTTGCTGCTGCGCGGCTTCAATATTAGCGCCTGCCATTACCAGATGCACTGGCAACCCTTTACCGAGCGGGCTGGCTGCCAGCATTTCCAGGCCTTTTAGAGCGGTGGCACTGCCATCATAGGCCAGCATAATGCGCTGCGGTTCTTTATAACTTTGCTGGGTTAATAAAATAGGTTTATGCACGCTGCGAATGACCTGCTCGACATGCAACCCCAGATGGCCATGGGCATCGGCACTGCTAAAGCCGCGTTTGCCAAGCACCAGTAACCTGGTCTCTTCTTCCAGCTCGACCAGAGTTTGCACCAGGGTACCATGGCGTAAGCGTTCATCGACAGCGGCAACGCCTGCCTGCTCTGCCCGGCTTTTCGCGGCATCGAGCATAAGCCTGCCACGCTCCAGCGCAAGCTTGCCGTGCTTTTCATCCAGCTCTGCTAACTGTTGTAGCAATACTTCTTGCGAACCCAGGCCAATACTGCCACTTAAATCCGGGGTATGGGTATGCTGTGCCTTATCCAGCACATGAATAACGACCATTGGCACGCTTAAGCGGTTAGCCGCCCAAACCGCATAGTCACATACCGCTTCGGCATAAGGCGAGGCGTCGATACACGCCATTACTTTTTTAGTCATTGTTTTTCTCCTGTTGCCTGGGTCAATTTAGCCCGCAATAGTGTTACTGACTTTACCTGAGATCAATGTCCCATCAACTTTTCTACTGCATCAGGTTGATTATGTACCGCAAACTTGTCAACCAGCGTGGCGCTGGCTTCATTCAGGCCAACCAACTCTACTTCGGTGCCTTCGCGGCGGAACTTCAGCACCACTTTATCCAGCGAGCTAATGGCGGTGATGTCCCAGAAGTGGGCCCGGCTTAAGTCGATTTTTACTTTCTCCACCGCTTCTTTAAAATCAAATGCGCCTATAAACTGCTCCGCAGAGGTAAAAAATACCTGACCAACAACGGTGTAATCGCGCTGATGACCGTTGGCCGATAAGCTAGAACCGATATACAGGATCTGGCCCACTTTGTTGGCAAAGAACAAGGCACTTAACAACACACCTACCAGCACGCCGTAGGCCAGGTTGTGAGTCGCAACCACCACGATCACAGTCATGATCATCACCACAGAAGAGCTTTTAGGATTTTTGCGTAAGTCTTTAACAGAAGACCAACTGAAGGTACCAATGGATACCATGATCATAATGGCCACCAAGGCAGCCATTGGGATCAAACCAACGTAATCACTGACAAACACAATCAGCATCAGCAAAAACACGCCAGCGAGCAAGGTAGATAAGCGGGTACGCCCGCCTGATTTAACATTAATAATAGACTGGCCAATCATGGCGCAGCCGGCCATGCCACCAATTAAACCTGAGCCAATATTGGCCACACCCTGGCCTACACATTCGCGGTTTTTATCGCTACTGGTATCGGTTAAATCATCAACAATAGTGGCGGTCATCAATGACTCAAGTAAGCCCACTACCGCCAGCGCTAATGAATAGGGAAAAATAATTTGCAGGGTAGCAAAATTCAGTGGCACATCAGGCCACAGGAAAATAGGCAGGCTGTCGGGCAATTCGCCCATGTCAGCAACAGTGCGAATATCCATGCCAAAATATAAGGCCAGCGCGGTCAGTACAATGATACACACCAAAGGTGATGGCACGGCTTTAGTTACGTACGGAAATAAGTAAATAATGGCCAGGCCCAGCGCCGTCATACCGTAAACTGTCACGGTGCCATAACTGCCACTTAATTCGGGTAGCTGTGCCATAAAAATCAGAATGGCTAAGGCATTCACAAAACCGGTGACCACAGAGCGTGACACAAAGCGCATTAAATCGCCGAGTTTAAATAAACCAAACACAATCTGAATAACACCGCACAGCAGGGTCGCTGCCAGCAGGTATTCCAAGCCGTGGTTTTTTACCAGGGTGATCATTAGCAACGCCATTGCGCCTGTGGCCGCTGAGATCATCGCCGGACGGGCACCAACAAAAGCAATAATTAAACAAATAGCGAAAGAGGCGTAAAGGCCGACTTTAGGATCGACGCCGGCAATAATAGAGAAGGCTATGGCTTCAGGGATCAGGGCAAGTGCTACCACGATAGCAGACAGAATGTCTCCTCTGATATTGGAGAACCAGTTCTGTTTGATAGAATTAATCATTTAAAATGTCCAACGCGTTATTTTCTTATATTAAGCAAAGAAGTGTTGCATAAACTGCATATAAAAGTGCCTGTTCCAGGCGGCATTTTCAGCTTCAAGCCATGAACGTAATTTGCACTTTAGTCAGGGGGTTTGGGAATTACACCGGCCTTTCCTCGCTGGTCACTTTTTGTTCAACACTGAAAAAACAGGGCATATTGTAGCGGTTTAGACGCGACAAAACCAGTGAAAACCGCGTTAAAACGGCTTGCAGGGCATCACCATGCTAAAAACAACGGTTTATCGGATCTGAAAATGTTCAGGACACTAAACCGGCAAACCTTCGCGATAAAACTGCACTGCACCACAGTGACTGCAGGGTAGTAACTCACCAGGATGAGTGTAATCGATGTGCTGATAACAGTTGCTGCAACGGTAGCGGCCCATCCCGACCATTTCACCCTGAAAATACACGCCCTGATGCTTGAAATCCTGAGTCAGCTCCTGCCATTCTAACTGGGTTTTATCGGTAATACCGCTAAGCTCCTGCCATAATGCTTCGGGCCATAATGATGGGGCCGGCGTTTCGGGTTCAGCACTTTTTGCTTCTTCCTGCTGCTCATGCCATTGGCGTTTCAGCGTTTCGATAAACAGACGGGTTTCGTACGCGCTGAGATCTTTACCGGCTCGCAGATAGTTTTTTAAGGTATCAATAAACTTAACCAGCTGATTATCGTAATTTTGCGGGTTTTGCTGCAAATTGTGGTTAAAATCAGCTAACCATTTTTTATATTTCTTATTAAAATCACTCATATTCACTCCTTGCTGCTTTTTCCTAGTATAGACAACGCGCTTGCTTATTGTTGTCAAAACCGCGCTGCGGTATGCTATAACCACTTTTTCCGGCATTGCCGGCCCTGCCAGAACTTTATCGTGGATGATGTAAATGCAACAACAATATGACCCGCAGCAAATTGAAACCGCTTTGCAACAACAATGGGAAGCAAACGACGCCTTTAAGGTGACTGAAGATCCCAGCAAAGAGAAGTTTTATTGCCTGTCAATGTTCCCCTACCCAAGTGGGCGGTTACACATGGGTCATGTCCGTAATTATACTATTGGCGATGTGGTAAGCCGTTTTCAACGGATGCAGGGCAAAAACGTGATGCAGCCGATGGGCTGGGATGCCTTTGGTTTACCGGCTGAAAATGCCGCCATTAACCATAAAACCGCCCCGGCAAAGTGGACCTACGAAAATATCGACTATATGAAAAACCAGTTAAAGCGCCTGGGTTTTGGCTATGACTGGAGTCGCGAGGTCGCCACCTGTAAACCGGAATACTATCGCTGGGAACAATGGTTTTTTACCAAGCTGTATGAAAAAGGCCTGGTATATAAAAAGATGGCAACGGTTAACTGGGATCCGGTTGACCAGTGTGTGCTGGCTAATGAACAGGTTATTGACGGCCGTGGCTGGCGCTCAGGCGCCGTTGTAGAGCAACGTGAGCTGGCCCAGTGGTTTATTAAAATTACCGCCTATGCCGAAGAGCTGCTGGCAGACTTAGAGCAGCTGACCGAGTGGCCCGAGCAAGTTCGCACCATGCAGAAAAACTGGATTGGCCGCTCTGAAGGCGTCAACATCCGCTTTGATGTCGCCTCAGCAGAGACTCGCGAGCTGGAAGTGTATACCACCCGACCCGATACCCTGTACGGCGTAACCTATCTGGCCGTGGCCGCGCAGCACCCACTGGCACGACAGGCCGCAGCAACTAATCCGCAATTGGCAGCATTTATTGAAGACTGCAAAGGTGGCAAGCTGGCCGAAGCCGAACTGGCCACCATGGAGAAAAAAGGCTGTGCTACCGGCATATTTGCTATTCACCCGCTAACCGGCGAGCAGTTGCCGGTCTGGGTCGCCAATTTTGTATTAATGGATTACGGTTCAGGTGCGGTGATGGCGGTGCCCGGCCATGATCAGCGCGACTATGAGTTTGCCTCCAAATATGGCCTTAATATTAAGCAGGTTGTAGCGGCCAGCAGCGGCGATGCTGCCGACTTAAGTCAGGCAGCCTACACCGAGAAAGGCACCCTGATTAATTCGGCTGAATTTGACGGGCTGGAGTTTGCGGATGCCTTTAAAGCCATTGCTGACAGGCTAGCCAGCCTGGGCAAAGGCGAAGTAAAAGTGAATTACCGGCTACGGGACTGGGGCGTTTCGCGCCAGCGCTACTGGGGTACGCCCATTCCTATGTTGAACCTGGCCGACGGTTCCGTGGTGCCGGTGCCGGAAGATCAGCTACCGGTGCGGTTGCCCGAAGATGTGGTGATGGATGGCGTTACTTCGCCAATAAAATCGGACGTTAATTGGGCAAAAACTGAGTACAACGGTGCGCCGGCTTTTCATGAAACCGATACCTTCGACACCTTTATGGAGTCAAGCTGGTACTATGCCCGCTACTGCAGCCCGGATCATGATAAAGCGATGCTGGACCCGGCCAAAGCCAACTACTGGCTGCCGGTAGACCAATATATTGGTGGTATAGAGCACGCTATTTTACACCTGTTATATGCCCGCTTTTTCCACAAGCTGCTGCGCGATGTTGGCCTGGTACAATGTGATGAGCCGTTTAAACGCTTATTGTGCCAAGGCATGGTGCTGGCAGAGACGTTTTACCGCGACACTGAAAACGGCGGCAAACAGTGGTTATCACCACAGGATGTTACTGTAGAGCGTGACGAAAAGGGCCGGATCATCCAGGCGATTTTGCAAAGCGATGGCCAGAGCGTGCAATCAGCTGGCATGAGCAAAATGTCTAAATCGAAGAATAATGGTATCGATCCGCAGCAGGTAATTAATCAGTATGGTGCCGATACCGTCCGCCTGTTTATGATGTTTACTGCGCCACCAGAGCAAACCCTGGAGTGGTCTGACTCTGCGGTGGAAGGCGCACATCGCTTCATTAAGCGGGTTTATACCCTGGTTAATGACGTCAAAGCTGCTGGCACACCCGGCGTGCTGGACATTAGCGCCCTCAATAGCGAACAAAAAGCCTTGCGTCGTGAATTGCATAAAACCATTTTTAAAGTCAGCGACGATATCGGCCGGCGTTACACCTTTAATACAGCAATCGCCGCCATTATGGAATTAAGCAACAAGTTGCAACGGGCTGCGCTGGAAACGGCGCAAGACAAAGCAGTCATGAATGAGGCCATAGTAGCGCTGTTACAACTGTTAAACCCGATAACGCCGCACGTTGCCCAATATTTGTGGGCCCAGATGGGCCAGGACCAGGGCATAGAGCAAACGCCATGGCCGGTGGTCGACGAGCAAGCCATGATAGAAGAAGAAAAACTGGTGGTGGTGCAGATAAACGGGAAGGTACGGGCTAAAGTTACCGTTCCGGCGGAGGCTATTCAGCAACAGGTGCTTGAAGTTGCCATGCAGGAAGAAAATGTGCAGCGCTTTTTGGAAGGTGTTTCAGTGCGTAAAGTGATTTACGTACCAGGAAAGCTGTTAAACCTGGTGGTTGGCTGATATGGTCAAAATTGCCATAGTGACCGCTCTGGCCATAATGCTCAGTAGCTGCGGGTTTCATTTACGCGGCAATTTACCGCTCAGTCAGTTTCCCGCTATCTATGTGCAAAGTGAGGCGCATTCTGAACTGGCGAAATTGCTTAATCAACGATTGCGTCAGAATAGCGTCCGTTTACTGGACAGTATGCAAGCTGACGCGCCGACCATTCAGCTGGTAAGTGATACCCTTGAGCGGCGAACGTTATCGCTGTTTCCAAGCGGTCAGGTTGCGGAATATGAGCTGATTTATAAAGTGAGCTACTATTTGATTATGCCCGGCCAGGAGCCAGCATTTAATCAGTTTGAACTATACCGTGATTATCAGGACGATCCGAATCAGGCCCTGGCCAAAGCCCGCGAGCTGGATTTATTACTTGGCGAATTACGGCAACAGGCTGCGAATCGGCTTATCCGGCAACTGGCCCGGTTAGACTGATGCAAAAGTTGTACGCTAACCAGCTGGCTTCCCAGCTTTCGCAAGGGTTAGCCGGCTGTTACCTGATATTTGGCGAAGAACCGTTACAAAAGCTCGAAGCCATTGATGCACTGCGTCAGGCAGCGAAAGAGCAAGGCTATGACGAGCGACTGAGTTTTACCCTGGATGGCCAGTTTGACTGGGCGCAATTGCATAATGAGCTGAGCGCCATGTCGTTATTTTCAGCCAAAAGGCTGATTGAGCTGGAGCTTTCTCAGAAACTCTCCCCTGCCGCCAGCGATCAGCTAAAACAGTTAGCCCATTCATTATCGGCAGATATTGTTCTGGTATTGCATGGCCAGCGGGGCTTTAGCGAGGTTAGCAAGCTGGCGTGGTTTAAACAGCTGCAGCAGGTTGCGGTGCAGGTTGCCATTTATCCGCTGGACGACCGCCAGGCCGGGCAATGGCTGCAGCAGCGCGCCAGAGTACTTAACCTGCGCCTGTCTACCGATGCGTTCAGCCTGTTGCAACACCATAGTGCCGGCAATTTGCTGGCGGCGCGCCAGGAGCTGGAAAAACTGGCGTTAACCCATCCAGGTCAGCTGGTCGATGCTGCTGTACTGGCAGATTTTTTAGCAGACCACTCGTCGTTTACGGTATTTCAACTCGGCGATGCCATTCTCGCCGGTGACGGCCAACAGGCCTTGCACCGGCTAGATCGGTTATTACAGCAGGATCTGGAGCCCGCTATTATTATCTGGCAGTTGCAAAAAGATCTGCTGCAACTGCAGCAATTGCATCACCAGCAGCAACAGGGTATTGCTCCGGCCCAGGCCTTTAAACAGCTGGCCATCTGGCCGAAGCGCCAGCCCTTGTATCAACAGGCATTGCAACGATTATCGGTAGCCTATCTGGATTACTTATTGCAAGAATTGGCCGCGTTCGACCGCTTATACAAAGGCGGTCAGCTGACCGATATGACTACCGCCCTGAGTCACCTGGTGTGTTTATTCATTAAACCCGTGCCGCGGACTTACAGCTTGCAGCAACAACATGATAACTGACGCCCACTTCAGTCCACGGCCGCTAATCGGTATTTTTGGCGGTACCTTTGACCCGGTGCACCTGGGACACCTGGCCTGTGCCCGTTATGTGCTGCAGCACTGTGCGCTGGATCAACTACAATTTATGCCCTGTCATGTGCCGCCCCACCGTGCCAGCCCGGGAGTAAGTGCTCAGCAGCGCGCCACCATGGTAGAGCTGGCTATTGCAGATGAGCCCGCTATGGTACTGCAGCCGCTGGAGCTGAACCGAAATAGTCCTTCTTATACCGCAGACAGTCTGGCATTACTCAAGCACAGCATGCCTGCCAGCACCCTGGCATTTGTAATAGGCATGGACTCGCTGAGCTATTTTACCAAGTGGTATCAGTGGCAACGAATTCTTGAACTTAGCCACCTTATCGTCTGCCAGCGCCCAGGCTACAGCCACCTTGACGGTGATGCACCCGCTTTGCTTCGTGACTATGCTGCCAGCCCGGCCGCCCTGCACCAGTCTTCCCATGGCAAGATTATCGAGCTGCATAATCCCGACTTCAGCCCCAGTGCCACCGCTATCCGCGCAGCGCTTGCCCAAAACCAGCAAAATATCAGCGAACTTGCCCTGCCAGTACTGAACTATATACAGCAACATCGACTCTATCAGAGCTAAGCGCTATAACCGCGGAAAATCTGTGGTAAAATAGCCGCTTTTAGTCAGTATTGAGGAAAATAGGTGCAAACGAACGAACTGGTCGCCTTTGTCACAGACAAAATTGATGATATGAAAGGTCGCGACATTGTAACCCTGGATGTCCGCGGTAAATCTAGCGTAACGGACTTTATGGTGGTGTGTTCAGGCACCTCTACCCGCCACGCTAAATCTGTTGCCGGTTATTTAGCAGAAGAGTGCAAAAAAGTCGGTGTTCAGCCGTTAGGTATTGAAGGTGAAAGCGGCGGTGAGTGGGTATTACTCGATTTAGACTCGGTAGTCGTGCATGTCATGCTGGATGAAACACGCAACTTTTATCAGCTGGAAAAACTCTGGGGTGCCTGATCTGGTATGAAGCTTAGTCTGATCGCTGTGGGTACCAAAATGCCTGATTGGGTACAAACCGGCTTTAACGAATATGCCCGGCGCTTTGGCCGCGATATGCCGCTGGAACTTATCGAAGTTGCTGCTGGCAAACGCGGTAAAAACGCGGATATAAAGCGTATTCTGGAACTGGAAGGGGAGAAAATGCTCTCTGCAGTGAGTAAGGGCAGCCGGATTATTACCCTGGAGGTCACCGGAGATAACTGGAGCAGCCCACAGCTGGCACAGCGCCTGGAGTTATGGCAGCAGGATGGCCGCGATGTGGCGCTACTGGTGGGCGGACCCGAAGGACTGGCACCCGCGGTTATTGCCGCCAGTGAAGCCAAATGGTCACTATCCGCGCTGACCCTGCCCCACCCCATGGTTAGGGTGGTGCTGGCAGAGGCCTTATACCGGGCCTGGAGCATCAGTACTAATCACCCTTATCATCGCGAGTAGTTATGCTGAAGAAACGCGTTGCTATGCAGGATATTGCTGCCGAAACCCGTCTGTTTAACAGCAGAGCGGTGGTGGCTATGCTGATAGTCTGCCTCTCATTCAGTACTATTTTGCTCAACATGTACAATTTGCAGGTACGCTCGTATCAGGATTACCAAATTCGCTCTGAGGGCAACCGCATTAAAGTATTGCCGTTGGCACCCAATCGCGGGCTAATAAGCGACCGTAACGGCATTTTGCTGGCAGAGAACAAGCCAGTTTTTTCATTGGAGCTGGTGCCAGAACAAATAGATGATATCGAGACTACCCTGAGCAGCCTGGCGGAGTTAATAGAGATCCCTGATGAACAACAACAGGAGTTTCTGCAACAGGTCAGGCAACAACGGCGCTTTAATTCTATTGCTTTAAAAGAACGTCTGGATGAGCAGGAAGTGGCGGTGATCTCGGTGAACCTGCATCGCTTCCCCGGAGTGACGGTAGAAGCGCGATTAAGCCGGCATTACCCTTTTGGCGACTTATTTACCCATGCCCTGGGTTACATTGGTAAAATTAATACTGATGATTTACGTCGCCTGGATGAACAAGGTCAGCTGGCAAACTATGCTGCAAGCCGCGAAATTGGCAAGCTCGGATTGGAACGCTACTACGAAGAGCAATTGCATGGCACCATGGGTTTTCAGGAAGTAGAGGTTAATAATCGGGGCCGGGTGATCCGGGTTTTACGTTCAGTAGCCGCCCGCTCCGGTAAAAATATCAAACTTAGCCTGGACGTCGGTTTACAACTGACTGCCCAACAGACGCTGGCGCAGAACCGTGGGGCGATTGTTGCCATGGATCCGCGGGACGGTGCCGTGCTGGCCTTTTACTCTAACCCCAGTTATGACCCGAATTTGTTTGTGCACGGCATCAGCAGCAGCAATTATAATGCCTTACTGCACTCACCAGAACGGCCTTTGATTAATCGCGCTACCCAGGGAATTTATCCACCCGCATCGACTATTAAGCCTCTTATGGCCCTGTTGGGGCTGGAAACCAACACTGTACAACCCGATACCCGGGTCTGGGATCCCGGCTATTTTACCTTGCCAAACAGCGATCATCGTTTTCGTGACTGGAAAAGAGGTGGTCATGGCTGGGTTGATGTATACAGCGCAGTAGCGCAAAGCTGTGATATTTATTTTTACGATTTAGGTATTAAACTCGGTATTGATCGAATTTCAGACTATATGCGTCAATTTGGCTTTGGTGAGCGCACCGGCATCGACATTCATGAGGAAGCCAGTGCCAATATGCCGTCCCGCGGCTGGAAGCGGGCCCGCTTTAATCAACCCTGGTATCCTGGCGATACGGTCCCCTTGAGCATTGGCCAGAGTTTCTGGACCGCCACCCCGCTTCAGCTGGCCTTATCCACCGCTGTTCTGGTTAACAAAGGCTTGCTACCTACCCCGCATATGGCCGCTGAGCTGAGCTCAGAAAGCGACAGTGAATTGGTCGACCCTGGCCTTAGACCCAGTGTGACCGTGATTGATGAAGAGAACTGGCAGGTAGTAGCTGATACCATGGTGCAAACCGTGGCAACAGTAAAAGGAACGGCGCATCCCGCTTTTAAAACAGCACCATTCAGCTCAGGCGGTAAAACCGGTACTGCGCAGGTGGTGGCAATAGCTCAGGATGCAAAATACGATGCCAAATCGCTTGATGAACGACATCGGGACAATGCCATGTATATTGGTTATGCGCCGGCCGAAAACCCAACAGTAGTATTTGCTGTTGCCGTGGAGAACACCGGTGGTGGCAGCAGTGTCGGCGCGCCTATTGGCCGCCAATTACTGGACTATTATTTTTCTGCCGGAGTAAATGCCAATGAATAACAGCCTGGTTAATCCGGCACAGCGCAGCGGCCGGCTGGCGGCATTTCATATTGACCTGCCATTATTACTGGGACTACTTACCTTACTTGGCTTTGGCCTGCTCATCTTATACAGCGCCACTGGCCAGAGCGAAGCCATGATGAAAGCCCAGATCATTCGCCTGGGGGTAGCCTTAGCGGTGATGGTGGGCATTGCCCAGGTGAGCCCACAAACTATCCGTCGCTGGGCGATTGCGTTGTTCGGTGTTGGGTTGTTAATGCTGGTCGCGGTATTGCTATTTGGCTATGTTGGCAAAGGCGCGCAGCGCTGGCTTGATTTAGGGTTTATGAAGTTTCAGCCCTCAGAAATTATGAAGCTAGCGGTGCCCATGGCCGTGGCCTGGTTTATCGCTGCTGATAATTTACCCCCCCGTATCTGGCGATTGATTGTCGGTTTTATCATGTGTGCCATACCGACCCTGCTGATAGCCAAACAGCCTGATTTGGGTACGTCGCTATTAATCGCCATGTCAGGGGTGTTTGTGTTATTTCTGGCGGGGATGAGCTGGCGTTTAATCAGCTTTATTGTGGTACTGGTGTCGGCCTTTGCCCCTGTTATGTGGTTTTTTTTAATGCATGGCTACCAAAGGCAACGGGTATTGACGTTTCTCAATCCCGAGACAGACCCATTGGGTTCGGGTTATCATATCATTCAATCTAAAATTGCTATCGGTTCTGGTGGGGTCGATGGCAAAGGCTGGTTGCAGGGAACGCAATCGCAATTAGAGTTTCTGCCAGAGCGTCATACCGATTTTATTTTTGCGGTGTTAAGTGAAGAGTTTGGACTGATTGGCGTGCTGCTGTTGCTCGCCATTTATTTGTTCATCATTGGCCGTGGTCTTGTCATTGCCAGCACCGCACAGGATAATTTCAGTAAACTGGTCGCGGGCAGTTTTACCCTGACCTTTTTTGTTTATGTTTTTGTTAATATTGGCATGGTTTCCGGGTTATTACCGGTGGTTGGCGTGCCGCTGCCGCTGGTTAGTTATGGTGGTACCTCTATGGTAACGTTAATGGCCGCCTTTGGCGTATTAATGTCGGTCAGTACTCATAAGCGGATGTTGGCAAATGGTTAAGTGTTATTGGGTTGTGATGATGGCAGGAATACTGTCGCTAACCGGCTGCAGCAGTAAACCTGAATATACGTCGCCGAATGCCGGCCGATATCAGCAACAACAAGACAGCAAACCTGAGCGGTTACCTACCATGCTGGAGATGATCGATCCGGTGCCAGTTGCTGAACCGCTAAGCCGTGGTGGCAACCGGCCTTATCAGGTATTTGGCCAGCATTACTCTCCGATTGCCGATATTACCCTATTCCAGGAGACGGGGATTGCGTCATGGTACGGCAGTAAATTTCATGGCCATCTTACCTCCAATGGCGAAACCTATAATATGTTTGCCATGACTGCGGCCCATAAAACCCTGCCATTGCCTTCTTATGTTAAAGTAACCAACCTGGACAATGGCCAAAGTGCTATTGTCAGGGTGAATGATCGCGGGCCTTTTCACCGGGATCGGATCATTGATTTATCCTACTCTGCCGCCAGTAAAATTGGCATGTTAAAACAAGGTACAGCAAGAGTTCAGCTTGAGCTTATAAAATCTCCTGCCATGCTGGCGCAGGGTTTAGCTACAGCCAATCAGCCGTGTTATATCCAGATATTTGCCAGTACTGATAATGTTAAACTAAACCAGTTAAGCGCAGAGGTGGAACAAAAACTGGCAGTCCCTACCCAAATTCAGGCAGCTGATGGAATTTTCCGGCTGCTGGTGGGTCCGAGTAAGGATAACCGGCAAGCGCAGAACTGGCTGGCAAAATTAAAAGCCAACCAGTATCCGGGCGCTTACTTTTTCGACAGCACGGTATGCAGTTAAGCCATCGCCTGCTGTTACAATATTTTGTAATTTTAATAATAAAAGAACGGGTCTCATGAATAGTTATCGACGCATCGTTACTTCCGGCATTATTGCCATCAGCAGTTTTTGTTTTGTCAGTATCACCCAGGCACAGGTTGTAGTACCGCAGCCTCCTGCCGTTAGTGCAAAAGGCCATATTCTTATCGACTACGATACCGGCAAGGTATTATCTGAAGAAAATGCTGACATGTCATTGGCACCCGCCAGTCTTACCAAAATGATGACCAGTTACGTGATTGGTACTGAATTAAAAAATGGCAATATCAGCCTGGATGATAAAGTAACCATCAGCGAAAATGCCTGGGCAAAAAACTTCCCGGGTTCATCGTTAATGTTTATTGAAGTCGGTACCCAGGTCAGCGTAGCCGATCTGAACAAGGGTATTATTATTCAGTCAGGCAACGATGCCTGTGTCGCGATGGCGGAACATATTGCCGGTAGCGAAAGTGCTTTCGTTGATTTAATGAATGCGCATGCAAAGCGCCTCGGAATGCTTAATACAACCTTTAGCACCAGCCATGGTTTACCAGCGGCGGAGCAATACACCACGCCACGGGATATGAGTAAACTGGCTGTGGCGTTAATTCGGGATGTTCCAGAAGAATACGCCGTTTATGCCGAAAAAGAGTTCACCTATAACAGTATCAGGCAGTACAACCGCAATTCATTATTATGGGATCGTAGCCTGGCAGTAGATGGCATTAAAACCGGCCATACCAGTGAAGCAGGTTATAGCTTAATTACCTCTGCTACCCGCGACGGTATGCGATTGGTATCGGTAGTAATGGGCACTGACAGCGAGCGTGAGCGCGCCAACGAAAACAAAAAACTATTAAGTTATGGATTTCGCTTCTTCGAAACCTTTGCGCCCTACCAAAGTGGTGAGCAATTTGCAGAGCAGCGGGTATGGCAGGGAGACAAAGAACAAATCCAGCTTGGTCTGTTACAAAGCACACCAATTACTATTGCCCGGGGCCAGCGCCGCAACCTCAAAGCAGATGTTAGCTTGAATCAGCAACTGATTGCCCCCATTACTAAAGGCCAAGTAGTCGGTACCATTTATTTAAAACTGGACAATCAGGATATTGCTGAATACCCCTTGGTTGCACTTGAGGATGTCGGCCGTGGCGGTTTCTTCAGCCGGATGGTCGATTACGTCAAAATGCAATTTAATTAATACGTGATATCTGTGCTGTGACTTGTCCCGGCAACTGCCGGGATTTTTGGTTACACTATTTTTAATACACTAAGCACCTTTTCGGGCAGGTTTCAGCCATTGGCGCCTGCCTGATACAGCAACCTTTGACACAACCTTTGCCAACCATAGCATGCAGCAGGTTGTCAGTAACACATTAGCGTCTGTGAGAATAATGATATGGCAAATGAAGTAAAAGACACCAAATTTGATCAGTACCTGGAGTTTCCCTGCCAGTTCAACTTTAAAGTGTTAGGCTTGGCTGAGCCAACCCTGGTAGACGACGTGATGACTGTAATTTGCCGCCACACCGATGCTACCGATTACAGCCCGAAAGTGAAACCCAGCGCAAAAGGGAATTATCATTCAGTATCAGTGCAAGTCACGGTAACCAGCAAAGCGCATATTGAGTTGCTGTATACTGAGCTTGGCAAAATAGAATTGGTTCGTTACGTTCTTTAATCGCCTGAACTCGCATTGGCCAGATAAATCGCTATAATGCAGCCAGTTTTTATGCGGAGTGAATTTTGAACATCAGTCAGCAACTTGTGATCCGTGATTTAGCAAGCCAGGACTATACCCAAGTATGGCAAGCGATGCAGCATTTCACCGACACTCGGAATGAGCACACTGTCGATGAGCTGTGGTTGCTGGAACATCCTGCGGTGTTTACTCAGGGTCAGGCTGGTAAAGCGGAACATCTGCTGCAGCCGGGTGATATTCCGGTAGTTAAGGTCGACCGTGGTGGCCAGGTTACTTATCATGGGCCGGGCCAACTGGTGGTCTACGTGCTACTTGATATCAAACGGCGCAAGCTTGGGGTACGAGAACTGGTGACGTTGCTGGAACAGGTATTGATTGAGCTGCTGGCCCAGTATGGTACTACTGCTAATGCCAGACCTGACGCACCAGGGGTCTATATTGAAGGTAAAAAAGTGGCGTCGCTGGGGTTAAGAGTGCGCAAAGGCTGTACGTTTCATGGCCTGGCACTGAATGTAGATATGGATCTGAGCCCTTTCAACCGGATCAACCCCTGTGGTTATGCCGGCATGCAAATGATTCAATCTAAAGATTTTGGCGGGCCGCTGAGCATTGCCCAGGCAAAAACTGACATCAGCAACATCTTTCAACGGCTTCTGGCCGTATCCGAACTAAGTTTTAAAACAGGGTTAGAGTGGCAACATGACTAAGACAGCGCGAATGGAACCAGG
>NZ_JBFJPY010000080.1:0-15386 GCF_041616895.1 Arsukibacterium sp. | reverse complement strand
CAGGCGAAGGGCGAGTTGCTGTGGCGAGCCGGAACGGGAGTTGCAACCTGTCAGCCCTTTTCATAACTATTCAGCCTTATCAACCAGCACGGCAATGGCGCCATCACCGGTAACATTACAGGCAGTACCAAAGCTGTCTTGCGCCATATACAGCGCTATCATCATCGCTACGGCTGCTTCACCAAAGCCAAGCATCGAGCCTAACAGACCAACCGCCGACATCACCGCACCACCTGGCACTCCCGGGGCGGCCAGCATCACTACGCCTAAGGTCAGAATAAATGGCAGCATGGTTAGCAGAGACGGAATTTCCAGGCCATTTTGCATCACCATTACCGCCACCGCACAGCTGACGATAGTAATAGTCGATCCAGCCAAATGGGTGGTAGCACACAGTGGCACGGTAAAATCGGCAATATTTGGTTTTACGCCATTGGCTTTAGTGGCCTGCAATGAAACCGGAATAGTGGCCGCACTTGACATCGTGCCCAGTGCAGTAAAGTAAGCAGGCAGCATATTTTTAATCAGCAGCAGCGGCGATTTACCTGCTTTAATACCGGCAATACTATACAACACCAGGATCCAAACCCAGTGCAGCAGCAGCGCCAGAACTAACACGACACCAAAGGTTTGTAAGGTATTAAACACTGTGCCGGCGGCCGCCAACTGAGCAAATACGCCGGCAATATAGAAGGGCAGTAGCGGTATGATGACTTTTAATAATAATAGCTGGATGATATCGCGACCTTGATCCGACAACTGCTTAAGCTGCTGGGCTTGAGTGGCGGCAATACCCAAACCAAAAATAAAGGCCAGTGTCAGCGCGGTCATAATGCCAAATACCGGCGGAATATTCATTTCAATATAAGGCATTAAATTGGCCACTACGCCAGAGGATGTTGCGCCGCCAGTCGGTGCCAGCATTGGTACTACTATGGCGGCAACTAAAAACGCCAGGGTACCGGCTGTAATAGTCGATAAATAGGCAATGCCCAAGGTACGCCCGAGTAACTTGCCAGATTTTTGCGGTAAGGCAGCAATACCGCTGGTGATAAAAAACAAAATCAGCAGTGGAATGGTAAAAAACAATAACTGGCCAAACAGCGCTTTAAAGGTAATTAGAATTTGGGTAAGCCAGTGTGGGGCATACAAGCCGAGCAGCATACCCAGCACAATACCGGCTATCAGTTTCAGGATCAGTTGCATAGTGGATTCTCGTTTATTATTAGTTGTTATCTGGATCTGGATTTACCGGCCAGAGCATAACATAAGTGTTGGCGACCCGTCTGCAGATGGCAATCAGGTTAAAGTTCTGGCTTGGTATCCGTAATTTCAGAGCATGTCAGCATAGGTGCTGGTTTGCCAAATAAATACCCTTGAAACAGATTACAGCCCATAGCAAGCAACGCCTCATACTGTGCTTGTTGCTCAACACCCTCAGCTATTACCGTTAAATTAAGTGCTTCAGCCATAGCAATAATCGTCCTTACTATCGCAAAATCAGTATCTTGGGTAAGGAATTCCCGAACAAATGATTGGTCTATTTTTAGAATGTTAATAGGCAGGTTTTTTAAATAGGTTAATGAAGAATAGCCTGTACCAAAATCATCCAGCGAAAAAATTACACCCAACTGACTAAGTGAAATGAGTTTGTTTTTAGTCATTTCCAAATCGTCATGCAGCATGCTTTCTGTCAGTTCCAGCTCCAGCAAATGCCCGGGAATACCAACCTGAATGATAATGGACTCAACATTAGCGACAAAATCTTTTTGTACCAGCTGACGTTGACTCACATTAACAGCGATAGGCACCGGCCTATTTTGTATACAGTTTTGCTTTATCTGGTTGCAGGCGGTTTGCAATACCCAGTTCCCTATTTCTATAATTAAACCAGAGCTTTCTGCCAGTGGAATAAACACATCAGGTGATACCAGACCACGATCGGGATGCTGCCAGCGAATTAAAGCTTCGTATCCCGATAATTCGCCTGAAGTGTTTACTTTGGGCTGGTAATAAAGTGCAAACTGTTGCTGATCTAGTGCAACTTTAAGTTCTTGTTCTAATAGTTGGCGTTGCCTGAGGTCTTGCTGCATTTGCGGTTCAAAAAAGTACAACTGATTGCGACCACTCTCTTTCGAGTGATACATGGCTAGATCAGCTGATGACATTAATTCGTCAATTTCTTTACTATTGTCGTTAAACAAGGCAATGCCAATGCTGGCAGTAATATTATAGTTAAGGCCTTTTAATACGAAGGGCTGGCGAATTTCTTCTAGTAGTTTACTTCCGATAATTTCAGCATCCGATGCAGCATTGTTTTGCTGATTCGTTTGTAGTTTTGCTAATAAAATAAATTCATCGCCTCCGGGGCGCGCCAAGATATCGGAAGCTCTGATGCTAAACTGCAGTCGCTCAGCTAATTGGCAGAGCAAATCGTCACCGTAAGAGTGACCAAAGCTGTCATTAAGTCGTTTAAAATGGTCGAGATCAATAAACAGCAACGCAGCATATTCGTTATTGCGTCTGCACTCTGTTTGGGCATCGCTAATTTTTTCCAGTAACAGCCGTCGGTTAGGTAAATGCGTTAACGGGTCATAAAACGCCAGTTTATGAATACGTTGCTGATCCTCTTTAGCTTTGCTGATATCGTTAAAACTGCCAATATAGTGCGAAACTGCTCCGTTGCTATCTTTCAGGGTGTTTATTATTATCTGCTCTGGATACACTTCACCGTTTTTTCGCCTATTATATATCTCTCCACTCCAGACATCATTTTTATGGAGCATTTGCCATAGGTGGTTGTAAAAGCTGGCATCGTGTAAGCCAGAACTGAATACGGTAGGTGTTTTCCCAACGACTTCGCTTTCCTGATAGCCGGTGATATCGGTAAAAGCCGGGTTAACTCTAATAATGCGTTTTTCAGAATCAGTAATCATAATCGCTTCGCGGGTATGAAACGCCAGAGCGTTAATTTGCTCAGTAGCCTGAGCTTTTTTCTGTTCAGTGATATCACGCACCGCTAACACAAAGCGGGCAACACTCTCCTTCGTGCCTGGCTTTAGCGCGGCAATCACCTGAAACCAGCTAGGCTCCGTATCTTCGCCAATGGTCAGTGCATACTGATGCGCATCCGAGCAACCCTTACGACTATTTGCTTGGGCAATCGCGGTCATCGTGGCCCGGGTAACATGCTCAGGTAATACTTGCTGTGCTTGTAAGCCGATAAAGTGCTCTGGAGCCAGGTACAGCTTACTTTCAGGTTGGTAATAAACATGGTGAAAACGGCCGGTCAAATCGACATCAAATAATATATCTGGCACTGCTGCTAGTGTTCCAGCAAGGTCGGATTCTGACTGTTGTAACCTGGCATAAGGTTCTGCCAATGTTTCATGCACTAAAGCGCGATATAGAAATAACATGGATAACAGCTTAAGAATGTGACCTATTATGTTATAGCTGTCGCTGAACTCACTGTATAACGTGAAATAAAACTCGCTGAATATCATGCTGATAACCGCGGCTAACAAAGCCGGTGCATGAAATGGGCGTTCAGCTTGCCGAAAGTACAGTAAAAAAAACACTGTGATTACGCCAATTAGCATTACAGCATATTCGACAGCAATTTTAGCAGTTGTCAGGCCGTCACTTGGCGTATAAAACACCGGCACTAACTCTGGGTAAACAATAAACCACAGGTGGCACACCAACACGCTAACAATGGCGGTGAATAAAATCAGGTAATATTGACGAAAACCAGTATTGTTATCTGCAATAGGAAGTACCGCAAAACACAGTGCCAGAGCCGCGATAAAGCGCGCAGCGAGCCAAAAACTAATGGTTTTTTGGGTAGTATTTGCCGTGAAGTAATCAGGCATGCCCGGAAATGAAAGTAAATGGGCCAGATCCAGCCAGAAAATGGCGAAGAAGGCACAGGCGATAACCACGCCACGCCAGGTCATTTTTATATTTGCTTGCTGGTGAATAATGGCAAAAATCATTGCTGCAATCACAACAGCAAACACCTCAAACAAAGTATGTATTGGAATATAGGCTTGATGGCTAATAGCGGGGAGATGCAGGTTGAACAGTAATGGGCTAAAAGTAAAAAATGATAATATCAGTAGCAGCAAAGCAGTTTTGGCTTTAAAGGACAGTAATGTATCACCAAACAGTTTTGCACCAAGCATCAGTTCCATCTAATAAAAATTAACAATGACCTAAATTCAGCATAACTGCTTTAGATGTTTAATCAAGCTAATAACATACAGTATTTATCCTTAAACGCCGTTACTTTACGTTTTGCTGCTGGCAGATACTTTTAAAGTTTAATTAGCGGCAACTACTTATGTTTCACGTGAAGCATTTATTAATGCAGTTTTAGCGTCCTTCACCAGGCGTTTAATAACATCTTATTCAGGTTATACTAAGCTACAGCGGTTACAGTTTTACTCAGTTAAATGTTGTTAAAGGAAAATTTATGCGCCAAGTTATTGGTTTTATGATGCTGTTGCTTGTGGCAGGTTGTGCGCAGCTGGGCTCGTTATCGACTTACAATGTCAGTGAGGCAGATTTAGAGCAAATGTTAAGCTCGCAACTACCAAAACTGACGCGCCAAGCCAATGTGGCGGGTATTCCGCTGAAAATGGCGGTAGATAACATGCAGGTAGACATTGGCCCTGATAACAGTGATTTGGTGAGAATTAATACCGATGCGTCAGCTGTTTTATCTTTGTTTGGCTTAAGTTACCCAGCGAGTTTGCAGTTACAGATAGAAGGGGCGCCTTATTATGACGCGACGGAAAAAGCGATTTTTATCCGCTCGGTAAAGCTACTGGATTCCAGTATTGAAGCCGCCGGTTATCGCGGCAATTTAGCACCGGTAAGCAATGAACTGCTACAGCTGGTTAATGGCTATCTGGCGTCAAACCCGGTTTACCGGCTGGATCAAACCAACCCTACGGTTAAATTGCTTACTGCCGTGCCGGTAAATATGGCAGTACAAGATGGCAAATTGGCGTTTAGCCCTGGCCGTTAACAAGCTAAGGCAAAAAAAATCTGCACTGAATACATAAAAAAAGGGGGTAGCGTCAGCTACCCCGAAAGTGCAAGACAAGTAAATCAACGACCAGAGACGGCCTATCCTGGGCCAGTCTGTGTCAGTCCATGACGAAGAAGACTATAAACCAAGCTTTATTTAAATGCAAACAATTATCATTAAGATTTATCGTGGTGTTGCAGTTTTTTTGTTGCTATTTGCAGCACTCGCTTGCAATCTGCTACCAGATCTCTAAAATATCTTTCGATTCGAAACTTAACCGAAAGAGCTGACAAAAAAGCCGATGAATAAACGTAATACGCAGCAGCGGCGCCATCTTATTGTCAGTCAGTTGCAGCAACAAGGCGAATTGTCTGTAGAGCAACTTGCAGAGCGCTTTCAAACGTCAGAAGTTACCATTCGTAAAGATTTAACCGTGCTGGAGCAAGCAGGATTGCTGTTGCGACGCTACGGCGGCGCGGTGCCAGTACCGCAAGACTTTATTGCTGATTCTAGTTTCGAGAAAGTTTCAAAGCGAAAGCTGGCGATTGCCAAAGCGGCGGCCAGCCTGATTAAAGACCACTATCGAATCATTATCGACAGCGGCCGCACAACAGCTGCCTTATTGCCAGAGCTGGCGACCAAACAAGGTCTGGTTGTTATGACCAATTCGTTGGGAATTGCCAATGCCCTGCGTGAGCTCGAGAATGAGCCTACGCTACTGATGACTGGTGGAACCTGGGATCCGCAATCCGAGGCCTTTCAGGGCCAACTGGCAGAGCAGGTGTTACGGGCTTATGATTTCGATCAGTTATTTATTGGTGCCGATGGTATCGATCTGAGCCGCGGCACCACCACTTACAATGAATTATACAGTTTAAGCCGGGTGATGGCCGAATGCGCCCGCGAAGTGATTGTAATGCTGGAATCGGACAAGCTTGGCCGGAAAATTCATAATCTGGAGTTACCGTGGGGCATGGTAAAAGTTTTGGTTAGCGACGATGGCTTAAGTGATGCCGCCGCCGCACAGATCAGCGAACAAGGTGTAAAGGTGATTCGGGTTCACGCCTAAGGCTTTGCTTTGCCTGCAACGAATTAATTGATTATTTTGGAGAAAAATTATGTGTGGAATAGTGGGCGCAGTGGCGCAACGTGATGTGGTAGATATTCTGGTTGAAGGCCTGCGCCGCCTGGAATACCGTGGTTATGACTCGGCCGGTGTTGCTGTGGTAAATGACGCTGGTGAGCTAACCCGTCTACGCCGGCTTGGAAAAGTCAAAGAGCTGGCCGATGCGGTTGCATCAACGCCAACGGCAGGCGGCACCGGTATTGCCCACACCCGCTGGGCCACCCATGGCGAGCCGAGCGAGCGTAACGCCCACCCGCACGTGTCCAGCAATATTATCGTGGTGCATAACGGCATTATTGAAAACCATAACCCACTACGTGACGCGCTAAAAGCCAAGGGTTATGTGTTTACTTCTGACACCGACACTGAAGTTATTGCTCACCTGGTAGAAGAAGAGCTGAAAAGTACCAGCTCATTACTGGCCGCGGTACAAAAATCTGTAAAACAGCTGCATGGCGCCTATGGCACTGTGTTGCTGGATAAAACCGACAGCAGCCGGGTTGTCGTGGCGCGTTCTGGCAGCCCGCTGGTTATTGGTTTGGGCATTGGTGAAAACTTTATTGCCTCTGATCAACTGGCATTGTTGCCGGTTACCCGCCGCTTTATCTTTTTAGAAGAAGGCGATGTAGCCGAAATTACCCGCCACAGCGTCAGCATTTTTGATAAAGACGGTAAGGCAGTGGAGCGCGAAGTGCATGAGTCTACCGTCAGCTACGACGCCGGCGACAAAGGCCAGTACCGCCACTTTATGTTAAAAGAAATTTACGAGCAGCCGCATGCTATCAACAATACGCTGGAAGGTAGGTTGAGCAGTGAGTCTGTGCTGGATGAAACTTTCGGTAATGGCGCGGCCGAGCTGTTTAAAAAAGTGAAGCATGTGCAAATAGTGGCCTGTGGTACCAGCTATCACTCGGGTATGGTGGCGCGCTACTGGCTAGAGTCTTTAGGCGGTATTTCCTGTAATGTGGAAATAGCCTCAGAGTTTCGCTATCGCAAATCGTTTGTGCAGCCAAACAGCCTGCTGGTCAGTATTTCGCAATCGGGTGAAACGGCCGATACCCTGGCGGCACTGCGCTTAGCTAAAGAAGCCGGCTATATTGGCAGTTTAACCATTTGTAACGTGGCGGGCTCATCTCTGGTGCGTGAATCAGATTTAGCCTTTATGACCCGCGCTGGCGCTGAAATTGGTGTTGCCTCTACCAAAGCCTTTACCACCCAGTTGGTTGGCCTGGCGATGCTGACCCTGGCTATTGGTAAATACAATGGTTTAACGGCAGCAGCCCAAAAAGACATGGTAGCCGCACTGAAATCACTGCCGGCTAAGCTGGAAGAAACCCTGCAGCTGGCCGGTAACATTGAAAACCTGGCAGAAGAGTTTGCCGACAAGCACCACTCCTTATTTTTAGGCCGCGGTGATCAGTACCCGATCGCGATGGAAGGGGCGTTAAAACTGAAGGAAATTTCCTATATCCATGCTGAAGCTTATGCCGCTGGCGAGTTAAAACACGGTCCATTAGCGCTGATTGACGCCGACATGCCGATTATTGTAGTCGCCCCGAATAACGAGCTGCTGGAAAAGCTGCAGTCTAACGTGGAAGAAGTGCGGGCTCGCGGCGGTATTTTGTATGTCTTTGCCGATATCGATGCCCACTTTAAATCTGACGCCACCCAGCGCGTAGTGAACGTGCCACACGTCCACCCGCTGATCGCACCAATTATTTACACCATACCGCTGCAGTTACTCAGCTATTACGTCGCCATTATCAAAGGCACCGACGTTGACCAGCCGCGTAATTTGGCCAAGAGTGTAACGGTTGAGTGATTCAAATTTATTCTAATTTTGTAGATTATAAGTAAAGATAGCGAGTAAATAGGGGCTTTTTGAGCCCCTATCTTTATAAGTAGCTAACCAATGGCAAGTGATGGCGAGCAGGCGCAGGGGCTAGCGTTGTTGCTAATGAACAACATGCATTTGCAACTAAAACACGTTATATAATAATGTAATTGTTTCACCAGCCCACTTTATTCCCATTGTAGAAGAAACCGGCCTTATCGTAACGATGGGTAACTGGGTATTAAAAGAAGCATGCAAAACTTTGGCTCTTTGGGCGGCCAACCCCGCCAAAGCAGACCTGACTGTTACTGTTAATATAAGTGTGGTGCAATTTAGTAAGAAAGATTTTGTGCAAGTTGTGTTAAACACGCTTCAGATGACAGGCGCAAACCCGAAATACTTAAAGTTAGAATTAACTGAGTCGCTATTGGCAAGCAATGTACTCGATGTGAAAGCTAAAATGGAAGAATTTCAACAGCAGGGGTCACATTTTCGATTGATGATTTTGGTACCTGTTATTCCTCTCTGTCGCACCTCAAACGGTTGCCAATTAATCAACTTAAAATAGATCAAAGTTTTGTCCTTGATGTCATAAAAAGCACAAATGAGCGTGCTATTGCTCAGGCCGTTGTCACATTAGCCTACTCAATGAATTTAGATGTTATTGCTGAGGGTGTTGAGACCGAAGCGCAGCGTGCGCAATTAAATACTATGGGGTGTTACGCTTATCAGGGCTATCTTTTCGGCAAACCATGTGCGCTTAACAAATTGGAGATATAACTAATATTTAGCACCTAATAGGTTAAAGATTTCCGTACATGAACTAGCTACTCGCATTTTTTAACTTGCAGTTATTGCTTGGTTGCATGTTATCTACTGTATTTATGCGGTGTTTTTTCCCTGTTACCTTGACGGATCAAATGTTGTTGACCAGACTAAATCAACAATATGGCAACGTATTTTGTTCATTCTGCTTGAAAATGTAGTCAACTTAGATTTTCAGCTTTGCTTTGTCGCCAGCTAAACTTGTTATCTCTATCTGGATACTGCTCTTAACCATTAAGGAAGGATCCTGCTCATGCACGACAACAATATTGGTCTTGAGAAAAACCAGTTGGACAAGTCTCTCTTTTGCTGGCCAGTGTTAGCACAAACAGTTTTTTCTGGATTGCTGCTGCTTGGATTCGCCGGTATTTCGCTTCTATCTGTGTTGGCAACAGGTGCGTTACTGATTAGTGGTTTTGCTACTTCATTTTGGGTAAACCGTGATCAGCGCAAGCTGGAAGCTGAAGCTGCCAACAAGGCAGAGTTAGTGGCACAGAGCCAAGCCGAGCAGGCGCATCAGAACCTGTATGATAGCAATTTGCAGCAGCTTTTTATAAAGGCGATGCCAATCTGGACTACCCAGATTGAAAGCTCCCGCAGTCAGACCGAAGACGCCATTGTTGAGCTTAGTACGCGTTTCTCGGGACTGTACACCAAACTCGAAAATGCCATTGCGGCGTCTGAACCCACGGCAGATGCAAAAAAAACAGGCGGCAAAAGCGAAGCTATTCAGGCGATGTCTTACAGCCAGGCTGAACTCACCCGGGTCATTAATTCACTGAAATCAACACAACGCAGCAGAGATGAGATGCTGGCGCAGGTTACCAGCCTGACCGGCTATACCGACCAGCTACGTGCGATGGCAACAGAAGTGGCTGCAATTGCCCAGCAAACTAATTTACTGGCACTAAATGCGGCAATAGAGGCGGCACGTGCCGGTGAGTCTGGCCGAGGTTTTGCTGTAGTGGCCGATGCCGTGCGAACCCTATCCAGCTTATCAAGCGAAACCGGCCAGAAAATGTCTTCTACCGTTGATATTATTAATACGGCTATTACCAAAGTGGTGAAAGTCGCTGGCAGCGCAGCTGACACGGATAAGCAGGCGGTTGCAGAGTCAGAGTCGAGTATTCAACAGGTACTCGATCGCTTTGAGAGTGTTACCCGGCATATGGCTGAATCAACCGAACAATTAAAGCAAGAAAGTAATGAAATACGGGAAGAAATTTCTGACGTTTTGGTGGCGTTGCAGTTTCAGGATAGGGTCAGCCAGATTGTGTCCCATGTCCGTGACAATATAAATGCACTGCACCAACAACTAGAGCAATGCAAACAGCAGCCTGAACTGCGTGAGCAGCTAGACGCAGACTCTTGGCTAAAACAGATGGAGCTTACCTACGCCACCGATGAGCAGCGAAGTAGCCACTATGGCAAGGCTGGAGTGGCGAAAGAGCATGAAATTACTTTCTTTTAGGAGGCAGCTGCATGGCAAAAACGATATTGGTGGTTGACGATTCAAGTAGTGTTCGGCAAGTGGTCAGTATGGCACTAAAAAGCGCCGGCTATGATGTCATTGAGGCGTGTGATGGCAAAGATGCTCTGGCTAAGCTTTCCGGGCAGAAAGTGCACCTGATGATTAGCGACGTCAATATGCCGAATATGGATGGGATTACTTTTGTCAAAGAGGTTAAGAAACTACCGGCATACAAGTTTACGCCCATTATTATGCTCACCACAGAGTCTCAGGAAGCTAAAAAGATGGAAGGTCAGGCTGCTGGAGCTAAAGCCTGGGTGGTAAAACCATTTCAACCGGCGCAAATGCTGGCAGCGGTATCGAAGCTGGTATTGCCATAATTTAAAGTTGCAATGACAGGAAGATACCTATGACGATCAAATTTGACGCCTCGGGGTTTACACCTCTGTTGGTTATCGAAGGGGAACTGAGTATTTATACTGTAGCGGAACTTAAACCTCAGCTTTGCAGGCTTATCCAGCAGCATAACGATATAACGCTTGATTTGTCAGCCGTCAGTGAAATAGACGGTGCCGGTTTGCAACTGCTGATTGCCGCCAAGCGGGAGGCTGCTGACTATCGTCATTCGTTGCACCTTAATAACCATAGCCCAGCAGTACTTGAGGCATTAGATTTATGCAATATGGCCGCGTTTTTTGGCGATCCGTTGATTATTCCGGATAGACGACATGGCTAATTACAGCAGGAGCCGGCTATGAACATGGACCAGGCATTACAAACTTTTATTGCAGAGGCCAATGAACTTTTGCAGGACATGGAGTCGTTGTTGTTGCAGTTAGAAAACAACCCCGAAGATACTGACACTCTTGGTGCAATATTTCGGGCAGCGCATACTGTTAAAGGATCGGCTGGTTTATTCGGGTTGGATCTGATTGTTAGTTTTGCCCATGTGGTTGAAGATGTGCTGGATAGATTACGTGCCGGCGAAATCGCAGTCAGTCGTGATCTGGTTGCGTTGTTATTAGAGTGCTTTGATCATCTTCAATATCTGGTTGAGGTGGTTGCGGTGCAGAGCAACGAGCCTGATGCAAATGCGAAGGTCCGGGAAACCGCGTTGCGTCAGCGTTTACAGTTATATCGCAGCACACCGCTGGCAACCGTAGCTAACCAAAGCATTGATAAAATGGCTGATGAAAACCCCGGTCACTTTGATTTATGGCATATATCAGTGCGGTTTGGGCCTGAAGTGTTTCGGAATGGCATGGACCCACTAGCTTTTCTGCGTTACCTCAATAATCTTGGCAGCATTAAGCGCATTACTACTCTGTTCGATGGCATGCCGGAACTGACACAGTTGGATCCTGAGTCTTGTTATCTCGGATTTGAAATTGACTACCAGTCCGACGCGAGCAAAGCAACGATTGCTGAAACCTTCGAATTTGTCCGGGATGATTGCCAATTACATATTTTACCGCCACACAGTAAAACAGAACAATTTATCGACATGATAAAAAGTTTGCCAGAGGAGACGAGTTTGCTTGGTGAGTTACTGGTAGCAAGTGGCGCTATAACTCAGCAAGAACTGGATAGCGCATTGCAGCTGCAAGAGAATGCACCTTTAGCCTCTGTCGCAGCTCCGATAGGCGAGATACTGGTAGAGCAACGTGCGATAGAACCCGAATTAGTGCAGGCTGCATTGGATAAGCAAAACCAGATTAAGGATAGCAAAAGCAAAGAAAGTCGTTTTGTCAGGGTAGATGCTGAAAAACTGGACGAACTAATTACTTTGGTGGGGGAGCTGGTGATTGCCGGCGCCGGAGCTGGTTTATTAGCCAACGCCAGCAAAGATGAAGCACTTCAGGAGGCCGCATCGACCGTGTCGGCGTTAGTTGAAGCCATTCGTGATGGTGCATTACGGCTTAGAATGGTTCCAATCGGGGATACGTTTAACCGTTTTCAGCGTGTGGTAAGAGATGTTAGCAACGAATTAGGTAAAAGTATTGAGCTTAAAATCAGTGGTGCCGATACCGAGTTGGACAAAACGGTAATTGAAAAGATCGGTGATCCGCTGATGCACCTGTTACGCAATGCGATGGATCATGGTATTGAAGCGCCAGCAATTAGAGCGGCTGCTGGCAAGTCTGGTACCGGTGTACTTCGGTTAAATGCATTTCATGATTCCGGCTCAATTGTGATCGAGATAACCGATGATGGTGCGGGTTTAAATCGTGATCGTATTTTGCAAAAAGCCATAGAGCGAGGCTTAGTATCAACCGATGCGCAGCTGTCGAAGCAGGAAATTAATAATCTTATTTTCGAACCCGGTTTTTCTACCGCTGATACGGTCACTAATTTGTCTGGCCGCGGTGTGGGCATGGATGTGGTGAAACGTAATATTACTGCGCTCAGAGGTACGGTAGATTTACAAAGTGAGCCGGGGCAAGGTACGACCGTCAGCATTCGTTTGCCGTTAACGCTAGCCATTATCGACGGTTTTCTGATTGGGGTTAGCCAGGCCAGTTATGTGGTGCCGCTGGATATGGTGCAGGAATGTATTGAGTTGCCTGATAAAGAGCAGCGTAGCAGCGAAATAAGCCAGTATATTAATTTGCGCGGAGAGGTGCTGCCTCTGATATTTTTGCGGGAATATTTCTCTGCCGGCGGCAGCGCTGGCCGGCGCCAAAATGTGGTTGTTGTGAAAACTGCGACGCAAAAAGCCGGGCTGGTAGTGGATGAGCTGCAGGGCGAATTTCAAACTGTTATTAAGCCATTAGGCAAATTATTCAGCAAATTACATAGCATTAGTGGTTCGACCATACTGGGCAGTGGCGAGGTAGCCCTGATCCTGGATGTACCTGCGTTAATTCATCAGCTGACCGGCTCTCAATCACAAATTCAAAATCATCCACAAGCACGGCTTGACGTGAAACCTTTACCAATTCTTCGACATTAATTTGGCACTGTGAAAAAAGAAGGGATTTAACATGAAATGGTTTTATGATTTGAAAATTGCCACAAAATTAATCAGCTCTTTTTTGGTGGTGCTGGCGCTGACGGCTTTTATTGGTGGTTTTGCCATTACCCAGTTGGCGCAGGTGAATAAAGCGTCGACCGATATGGCAACAAACTTTATGCCGTCGATGCGGGCCGCCCAAGCCATGCGCTTTTATATTTCACAGTATCGGTTGCGCGAAATGCGGCATTTGTTAGCAGAAACCAATGCCGACAGAGCAACACTCGAACAGCAAGCCGACACAATGGTTAAAACGCTGCAAGAGCATCGGCAAACATACGAAAAGCTGATAGCAAATGATGATGAGCGTCGACTATACGACACCTTTATAGAGAGTTGGGCAAAGTATCAGGGGGTCAGTACCCGCTTGCTTGATATTTCCCGCCAAAACCTGATGGAGCAGGCCAGAGACCTTTTGGCCGGAGAGTCTAAGCAGGTATTTGATCAGGTCTCCGACAACATTCAGCAGATGGTTGAGTTTAATGATAAAGGTGCCAATGAGGCCAATAATAAAGCGGAAGAGCTATATGATGAAGCAAGGCTGGCAATTGTTATTGTATTAATTGCGTCATTGCTGATTGGTCTGGCGTTAGCGATGTTTATTGCCCGCATTATTTCCCGACCATTGATTAGCGCAGCACAAGTGGCTGGTCAGCTGGCTGATGGCGATTTGACTGCTGAAATTGAGGTAAGCTCAAAAGACGAAACCGGAACATTGATGTTAGCCATGCAAAATATGGTGGCCAAGTTAAGCCAGATTATTTCTGATGTGCGTAACTCTGCCGATAATCTGGCCAGCGCCTCAGAAGAAGTGAGCGCTACCGCCCAGTCAATGAGTCAGGCAACCAGCGAGCAAGCTGCCAGCGTGGAAGAAACCAGTGCTTCTATCGAGCAAATGAGCGCCAGTATTAATCAGAATACCGAAAATGCCAAAGTCACCGATGGTATGGCCAGCAAAGCCGCTAATGAGGCCACTGAAGGTGGCGAGTCGGTACAGCAGACCGTGGCCGCGATGAAGCAAATCGCCCAGCGGATAGGTATTATTGATGATATTGCCTATCAGACTAATTTATTGGCATTAAATGCGGCTATAGAAGCGGCCAGAGCGGGCGAGCATGGCAAAGGTTTTGCAGTGGTAGCTGCCGAGGTACGAAAATTAGCTGAACGCAGTCAGGTCGCCGCGCGGGAAATTGGCGAACTGTCTTCAAGCAGTGTTGAGCTGGCTGAAAAAGCGGGGCGATTGCTGGATGCGATGGTGCCGTCAATTAATAAAACCTCAGATTTAGTACAAGAAATCAGTGCCGCATCTGAAGAGCAGGCGTCAGGAGTTGGCCAGATTAATAGCGCCATGAATCAGCTTAATCAAATAACCCAGCAAAATGCGTCCAGCAGCGAGGAGCTGGCAGCGACATCAGAGGAATTAAGTAGCCAAGCCGAGCAGTTGCAGCAAACCATGAGCTTTTTCAAAATTGAAGGCTCTGCTGCGGTGACAGGCAGAATACCCGTGGTAAAACCGGCTAAAAACCAACCTGCTTTTAAGCCAAGCCGCTCTAAACCCAGCACAACCATGAAAGCTGATGAAAATGAATTCACACGTTTTTAACCGGAGGTTGTAATGGGTAGCATGCTTACAGTTGACCAACGCAATAAGGCCGCAGATGAAGAGGCGCAATATCTGACGTTTCAGCTGGCTGGCGAAATGTTTGCGATTGGTATACTGCATATAAAAGAAATTCTTGAATATGGCAATCTGACCACAGTGCCGATGATGCCGTCTTTTATTCGCGGCGTAATTAACTTACGCGGCGCGGTGGTGCCGGTTGTTGATTTGGCTGCCCGGTTTGGTCGCAACGCATCTGACGTTACCCGCCGCAGCTGTATTGTCATTGTGGAGGTAGAGGTTGATGGTGGTGTGCAGGATATTGGTTTAATGGTAGATGCCGTATCAGCGGTACTGGAAATTCCCGGTAGCGAAATTGAACCTGCCCCTGGTTTTGGCGCGCGGATCCGGGCTGACTTTATTAGTGGTATGGCAAAAGTAGAGGGTAAATTTGTAATTTTGCTTAATGTCAGCAAAGT
>NZ_JBFJPY010000079.1:0-15486 GCF_041616895.1 Arsukibacterium sp. | reverse complement strand
GGCGCCGACTTCCAGCTCTTGCAGCAGCTGCTTATCAAGAAAGCGACGGTTATACACGCCGGTTAAACTATCCAGCATTGTCAGCTCGTACAGCTTTTCATTGCTGCGGCGCATCGTCAGATACATCTGGTTTACCTCCCACAGTAATACCCCCAGTAATACCGCAGCAGATAAAGTACTGCTGACTCTGGCGGCATACCAACCTAATGAAAAGCGGTTGCCGGCAATCAGGGTCAGGGTAACGTCAAGCAAGCTGGCAAATAATGCCAGTGTCAGCCATACCGGCATTATACCACCTGACATTGCGCGTCGGGCCATGGCCAACAGAGCACCAATATTCAGTAGCCAGACCAGAATAGCAAACGGGCTGTATAGCAACTGCTGATAACTATTCTGCCGGATCAGTTCTGGCAGATGATGGCTATACCAGGTCGCTAGCAGTGCCATAGCCAAACCGGCCAATAACGCCATGCAAACAAAATTAAATGCCCAAAATGGCAACACTGCTTTGGGTATCAAGGTATTTTTACTGATCCGCTCAGCAAAAAGCGCCAGCAGCATAATGGCTGGGAAACCACCATGCCAGAAGACCCAGATCCAAACAGCACTCTGTCGACCTGCATTTAGCAGCCCTGTGTCGGAAAACACTCCCGGAAAAACTAACAACTGAATTGCAACCAGCGGGATCAGGAACAAGTAGGCTGCCGCAATAAAACCCAGATACCAACGGCGGGTGCTCAGCAACTGAGCAATCAGTAAATAAGCCGTTAACCCTTCCAGTAAAATAATAGCCGTTGCGTAGATTGGTAAGAAGGGTTTAATTTCAGACAACGGCAACTGAAGCCGCCCAGATACCATGATCGCGACAACAACCAACACGGCTGCAATACTTGCCGCAACCTTTACATGCCTGCGGTTATGCTGTGTTTCATACAGATCGATCACATTGTGTCCTGCTACTCAATTGCAGTTAAGCGAAGGCGCTTCACTTTGGCACGCCTTAAACCGGAAGTGGCGCGCTGTTGGCCTGGCGAGTTTGCTTAGTGTACTTCAGACTATCAGAAAAACAGCCAGCAGCAATCTGTATGATGATTAAAATCGCAGTGAGTTAATGCCACACCGCCAGTTATATGATATGCCGACGCCAACAAGAAATCAGTTGGCTTATTGGTTAAAATAGCGGCCCATACCCATCAGTCACTGAGAGTTTTTTGCCTGAATTCAGCCTGTTTTTCGTCGGTTCACAATTGCTGGTTGCCATTGCCTTTGGCTGCGGTATTTTTGCATTCTGGCAGCAACAGCGCAGTGCGATGCTCAAATTCTGGTTTATTTCTGCGGTACTCAATGCCAGCCATTTCGGTCTGCTGGGCCAATACGAGGCCGCATTGTTTGTCAGCTTAACTGCGATCCGCTTTCTGGTAGCTGCCTTGCACCCCCGCCAATGCTGGATGCTGTTGTTTATGGCCGGCGCAACTCTCATTTTATTAACGACTTATAGCAGCCCGCTGAACCTGTTGCCCTATGCCGCAGCAATGTTAGGCACCTTTGGCAGCTTTCAAACCAGGATAGGCCGGGTTCGGCTTTGTATGGCCCTGGGAGCCAGCATCTGGATCCTGCATAATATTCTGGTGGGTTCACCGGTAGCAGTACTGATGGAAGTTGCGTTTTTGCTAAGTAATCTGGTGGGATTTCTGCGCGCCCGTCGCCTTGCCACCAAAATAACGGCGCCGACCTTTTCCGACTAACCCCGCATCTCGTAACATGTTCGGCCTTTAGCAAACCGCCATTGGTCGCAATAGTAAATTATTTTTGCATTACCCCCTTGCGGACCGCATGCGGCCCCGTCATTATCTGTATTAGATTGGAACGCCGTTTTATGCGGCAAGGCTTTTCAGAGAATACGTCATAAAATGATGCGTTGGTTAAGTGCGGTTGCCTTACTAGTTTACTTGAATCTGCTGATAACACCGCAGATTGCCAGTGCGCATGCCCCTCACGTAGCGCCATTAGCAGATAGTCAGTTTCAGGCAATAAGTCCGCTAACCGGCCAGACAAGCCTTACCAGCGAGCAAGACTTTGGTGATGACAACGACAATAGTCTGGTCCAAACCCTAAATCTAATAACACATTACCATAGTGCCGAGGTAGTTAGCTTGCCCAGTGCTATTGCCCTGGTGCAACCTAAAGCTGCACATCCGGTTCGAGCCCCGCCGTTATATTCCTGATCTGAAATTGTTTGTGGCACTATTGTCTTAGTAATTGCCTTATTAAAACTTTTTTATCGCCAGCTTGGCCTCTGCGTGCTGGCAGCGAGGAATATCATGAAAACATTATCTTTATTTGCAGTAGAAGCGATCGACCATTTGGTACAACCAGACCAGTTTGATCACGCCCGTTTAACTTCACCCGCCTTGCACCTGGTGAATGACTTTAAGCACAGTCAGCCTGAAATGATCAGTGAAACCACCCCTGCCAGCGATGTGCTGGCACTAATGCAGATAGAGCGCAGCAAACTGAAGCTGGTAGTGGATGAAAAAGGTGAGCTTAGTGGCCTTATTCATCTGGACCACCTGTCTGATCAAGCTATTATGCGCAGGGTTGCCAACGGGGATGATCGACGTGAGATTAAAGTAGCGGATTTAATGCGGCCACGGGAGCGGATTAAAGCCCTGGCCTGGCAGCAGTTGCAACACTGCACTATTGCCGATGTATTAAATACCCTGCAATCCAGTGGCGAACAACATTGCGTGGTCGTTGATCGCGAGTCGCACCTTATCCGTGGCGTGATTAGCGCACAGGATATAGCCAGGCGACTACATTTGCCGGTACATATTCGTCAGGCACCCACTTTTTTAACCTTATTTGATAGCGTCAACGCTTAACTATTTTCGCGCTGGCAGGCTTATTTCAGTGTCTTGCCAGCGTGCAGATAATTCATAAAGTCATCCGCAGCCAGCGGCTTACTATAATAGTAGCCCTGGCCATAACGGCAGCCTAAATCCAGCAACATCGCCTGATGATCTGCCGTTTCCACCCCTTCTGCGACCAGTTCGATCTGCATAGACTGCCCAAGCAATATAATCGTTTTAACAATGGCGTAATCGTTTTTATCAAACAACATGTCCTTGACAAAGGACATGTCAATCTTCAGCACATCCACTTTATATTGTTTCAGGTACGCCAGGCTGGAATAGCCAGTACCAAAATCATCAATGGCGATAGTAATGCCAAGCGCCCGGAACTGACTTAAAGTTTTTGCCGTGTGCTGCGGATTTTGAATCAATGCCGTTTCAGTCACTTCCAGTTCCAACATAGCAGGCGCCAGTTGGTATTCTTGCAACAAATGCTCTATTAACCCCAGCAAACTAACTTCAGTAAACTGCGCAGCGGCGATATTGACTGACACCGGCAACGCACAACCTGCTTGTTGCCAACGAGCACTTTGTTGACAGGCTTTTATCAGCACCGTTTTACCCAGAGGAATAATAAGACCGGTTTCTTCCGCCAGCGGAATAAATTCTGCAGGTGACATCAGGCTGCCATTTTTATTACGGATCCGGACCAGAGCTTCGGCGCCAATAATACTACCGTCACCCAGTGAAACTTTGGGCTGAAAATGAACTTCAAGCCGATCTTCTGCAATCGCCTCACGTAAGCTTTGCTCCTGCTGATGCCGCTGCAACATGCGTTGTCCCAGCTCATCAGAAAAAAAGCAAAAATTGTTACGTCCATCCTGCTTCGCTTTAAATAATGCCACGTCAGCGTGGCGCAAAAGACTTTCGGCATCACTGGAGTCTGTTGGATACACGCTAATGCCCATACTGAGCGACATACTGTATTTGTGACCTTTTAATTCATAAGGTTGTCTTGATATCCGACTTATATTTTGTGCCAGATTACTAATTTGCTCTATTTGCACCATATCAGGAAAGATCAGCACAAACTCATCACCCCCTATCCGCGCCAGGGTGTGATCTGGTTCAAGGATGGCTTGCAAGCGTTTAACCAACAATTTTATTAATTCATCGCCCAACTGATGACCCAAAGAATCATTCAGAAATTTAAATTGATCGATATCAATGAGGATCAAACCTACTTTTCGCTCGATCATCGTTGCTAAACAGCATGCTTGCTCCAGCCTGTCATGCAACAGAATGCGATTAGGCAGGCCAGTTAGCTGATCATGATTCGCTAAAAAGCTCATTTTGGTAGCCAGCGCTTTGGCTTCACCGACATCATGAAATACAATAATCGCGCCTATAATATTGCCGTTTTCATCAAAAATCGGCGCAGCAGAGTCTTCAACAGCAGAAGATTCCAGGCTGTTACGGTTTACCAGTTCACAATCCAGCGCCATTGCGGCGATACGTTGCTCTGAGAGCGCCAGAACAACGGGATTCGTCACCGTTTGTTTACTTTCAGCATCCCGCAATAGCATAATATCGTTAATGGGTTTACCCACAGCATCACCCTGCTGCCAACCCGTCATAAGTTCAGCAATCGGGTTCATATAAGTCACTTTCGCCTCAGTATCCGTGGCAATAACCGCATCACCAATCGAATTTAAAGTGACCTGAAGACGTTGTTTTTCGGCATGGATATGCTGCTTGCTGGATAACAGTGCTTTGGCTTGTTGTTGCATCAACAAATGATTTTGTACTCGTAAACGGCAAATCGCCCGGTTAAATGGCCGCCCGATAAAATCGACTGCGCCATACGCCAGCGAACTGAACTCAAACTCCGCTTCGGTATGCGCTGAAATAAAAATGACTGAGATATTACTCGTCAGCGGGTCCTGCTTCAGCAGTTTGCAGACCTCAAAACCACTCATTTCTGGCATTTCAATATCTAACAAAATCACGTCCGGCAGCAATTCTTGTGCTTTACTTAACGCTTGAGTACTTTTACTAACAAAATATATTTCGGCCATGTCTTGCAGCATTTCACTAAGCAGTGCAATGTTAGCTGGTTGGTCGTCAATAATCAGAATTTTGGATGTACTTCGAATCGCCAATTCCATTAGTTGGGTCCCGTTGTGCTTTTTGTCGAATTTACCGATTTCAGTTATAGCGTATCTAATATTTTTTTTCTGCATCAATTAAACTAAAGTATGAAAAATAAGTGTTTTAATTGTTTCTTTGTTTAAATTTGTAAAAAATAAGGCCAGCAGTGACGTTAATTAATCGCAACCGGCTCGACAGCCTATTAATGATCTCCAATAAGCGTTTGTCTCAGCTTTTGACAATGTTACAGAATCTGATCGATAGCACCCCTGATAATATCGCCCTAATACAGCACTATATTGCTACTTCTGATAGTGAGAGTTGCCAGCAATTGTTGCATAAGCTGCGGGGCAGTTATGCCACCTTAGGCGCCGACGAACTGGTCAAACAGTCATTGCAGCTAGAACATCAGTTGGCCTCTACAGAAAATATCACTCAACAACGCTGGCAAGACTTTTTTAGCGTATACCGGCAAAGCTGTGATGAGTTACAGGCTATTATTCGCGAGCACTCGTTACCTGTAACCGAATCAGGCAGTGAGCTTGATCTCTGCCATTTACATACTTTACTGAAGAATCAGGATATGACAGCCTGCAGCGTGGTAGCAAAAAATAAATTTCAACTAAACCAATTTCTGTCAGAAGTTGACGCAGACAAATTTTTACATCAGGTTGCCATCCTCGATTTTGCTAAAGCCGCCTTATTACTGCAAAAATATTTGCCAACGGATGATACGGAACTATAAATGAGCTCAACTAAAGGTAATAAAGGTTTGAAACTCAGGCAATTTTTATTTTCTTTATGGTTACCTTTAAGTGTGTTGATCTTTGGATACATTTTGGCCGAGCGGGCGGTTGACAGAGAGCAAATACAACAACAGCAACGAATCAATCAGGCCGTGCAGTCGCGTCTGAATCAAATTAGCGAAGGCGTAAGAGAAAAAGTAACTCTTTATCAGTATGGTCTGCGCGGTACTCGTGGCGCAGTAATGGCATCGTCACCGGAAAAATTTAATTATCAACTTATGCAGGAATATACCGACACCCGGGATTACCCGCTGGAATTTCCGGGTGCACGTGGTTTTGGCTTTATCCGCTATGTGTCGCAACGCAATCTGGCTGAATTTATTGAATTTGCAAAACAAGAACGCCCGGATAAAAAATTTTCTATTCGGCAACTTACGCCACATAACAATAGTTTATTTGTGATCCAGTATATTGAACCGGAAATACATAACAGTGAAGCAATTGGTTTGGATATCGGCTCAGAAGCCATGCGGCGCAATGCCGCTTTGAGTGCCGCACGATACAATACTGTTCAGTTAACTGCACCTATTACCCTGGTACAGGCAGCGCAAAAAAGCCAGCAAGGCTTTCTAATCTTAATACCGGTTTATAACATTAGTCCGGCGCCAACAACCGAGCAGGAACGGATTAGACATTTATTTGGCTGGAGTTATGCAGCGCTATTAATTGATGAAGTACTTAGCACAGTAGCCGGCCTTGGACCGAACGTGGTACTGAATATCAGTGATATTACTGACAGTCAGAATATCAATTTTTTTCAGCGCGGTGATGCTGTAGCTGCCCTGGCTGAATATCAACAACAGTCACAACTTGCCTTGTTTGGCCGGCAATGGCAGCTTGACCTGGCGCCTACCGAACAATTTGTCACAGAACTAGCGTTACCTTCGCATAGTAGCTTGTACCGTGAGATCCTGAGCTTAACGATTTTAATCTCCCTCATCGTATTTTCGTTGCAAATGTTACTGTTGCGCCGCAAACAAATGGCATTGCACAAAGCTGAACTAAGAGAGATAAAAGAAGCCGCTTTAACCAAAGCAAACGCAGAGCTAGAGGTTCAGGTTGCCCGTCGAACTGCTGAAATAAGCCGGGTGAGTGCTTTGCAGCGCACTATCTTAGAAAGTGCCGGCTATGCCATTATTGCCACCGACGTGGATGGCCTGATTACAGTGTTTAACCCGGCTGCTGAAAAGTTATTGGGGTATAACGCGCAAGAGATGATAGCGAAACAAACCCCCGCTGTATTTCACCTCGAGCAAGAAGTTGTTCAGCGGGCTGCCACGCTGAGTCGCGAGCTGGGTACCGAAGTTGTTGCGGGTTTTGAGACCTTTATCGCTAAAGCCCGGCTGGGCGAAAATGATGCAAGCCGCTGGACCTATGTTACAAAAACGGGTGACCATATTGCCGTGCGCTTAAACGTTAGTAGTCTGGTCGACGCTGAAGGTATTATTATTGGCTATTTGGGTATAGCTTATGATTTAACGGAGCAAATTCGCCGGGAGAATGAGCTTGCCGCCGCTAAAGAAGTGGCCGATACCGCCAACAATGCTAAATCAGATTTTCTGGCCAATATGAGCCATGAAATCCGCACGCCAATGAACGCAATTCTCGGTCTGCTGCAATTAATTCAGAAAACATCACTTGATCAGCGCCAAGCAGATTATGTTAGTAAAACCTACCGGGCTGCTCAATCGTTACTGTCACTGCTGAATGATATTCTGGATTTTTCTAAAGTAGAATCGGGCAAGCTTGAACTGGATAACCATCCCTTTAGCATGGCTACAATAATGCAGGATGTGGGTATTATTTTATCTTCCGCCACTGAGGATAAAGATGTAGAGGTACTGTATCGGATAGCAGCAGACGTACCGGATCAATTAAGCGGTGATAGCTTACGCATCAAACAAGTTTTATTAAATATTATTGGCAATGCCATTAAGTTTACCGAGCAGGGTGAAGTCATTATCTCGGTTGGGGTAACGCTGAGTATTTCAGACAAAATTATTTTAAACGTTCAGGTGCGTGACACCGGTATTGGCATGACCAAAAAGCAACAAGAAGTCATTTTTAGTGGTTTTCATCAGGCAGAGTCTTCAATAACCCGTCGTTTCGGTGGCACGGGCCTTGGCCTTGCGATCAGCAAACGGCTGGTTAATTTGATGGGCGGTACTATTCAAGTGCAAAGTACGCCGAATGTCGGTAGCGAGTTCTCGTTCAGTATGGCGCTGCATAAAATCAGCGAGCAGATGGTCTTCCCGATACAGCAACATAACCTTCCCCCCTTTCATGCGCTGATTGTTGATGACAATGCTAGTGCCCGGCTGATACTGCAGGAAATGTGTCTTGCACTGGGCTGGCAAGCAGATTGTGCCAAAAGTGCGGAGGAGGCATTACAGTTGTTAAGCACGCCTCAGGTTCAGGCTAACCCTTATAACTTATTACTGGTGGACTGGAAAATGCCAGGCATGGATGGCCTGGCGTTTGCAGATAAGGTTCGTAAAAATAAACAATTTTCACTTGCCCCGATTATTGTCATGGTGACTGCCCACGGCAGAGAGGTATTAACAAAAAACACTGATAGTAATAAAGATTTACTGGACGGTTTTCTGATCAAACCGGTTACCCCTGATGTGATGTTAAAAACAGTACAAACTATTGTACATGGTGAGATTGTCGCGGCAGAAAAAAGCAACCTGGCCCAGGCATTGCTACCATTGAGCGGGCTGAATATCCTGCTCGTTGAAGATAATTTAACTAACCAACTGGTAGCGATTGAACTGTTACAGTCCGAGGGCGCCACTGTTATTGCTGCCGATAGCGGTGAGCGTGCTCTGGAGATACTGGCAGATGCTGCTTATGTTTTTGACGCCATTTTGATGGATATTCAGATGCCAAAAATAGATGGTTATGAGACAACGCGGCGGATCCGCAGTAATCATACCCTGAAGCAAGTTCCTATTATTGCCATGACCGCAAATGCGTTGCCTGCAGATAAAGCAGCCTGTCTGGAAGCAGGAATGAACGACCATATCGCCAAGCCATTTTCGTTGCAGGAAGTTATCGATAAAGTTTGCCATTACTGTCAGCATGAACAGCTGGCCGGGCAATACTCTACCCCTGAAAAACCGCATGAGGACGACCCACTGCACGATTTTTGTGCAGAACATAATATCGATATTAAAAGTGCACTAAAGCGACTGGCCGGTAATCTGCCGCTTTATTTCAAACTTGCTGCGCAATTACAGCAAGATATAGAGGCGGCCGTTAAGGTGTTAGCAGCGCGTGAAACGAAACGGGACTTGCATTTGCTATCTCATAGCCTGAAAAGCGCCGCCGCAACCGTCGGATTCAATGATCTGGCTGATATTGCCGCCCGGTTTGAACAGCAGTATGCTCAGACTGAGCCTACTGACATTCTCTCAGAACAACTGTTAGTCGACGCCTGCCAGACGGGTCTGACGCAACTTGCAACATTATTACAATACCAAGCGGCCAGTGAACCCTCCGTAGCTAAGCCGGAACCCATGGATAAAGAGGTACTGCTCAGTAATATGCAGTTGTTATTGCGCCATCTTAATAACGCAAATATGTCAGCAACAATGTTGTTTAAAGACATTCAAAGCGAGTTAAAAAAACAAGATGCCGTCCTGGCGAAAGCGCTAGCCGAACGTATTTCGCTATTGGCATTTCAGGATGCAGCTGCAATACTTCAGCAACTACTTGATCAACAAGAGTGATGTATGGCAGATGTAAAAATGGAACGTTTTTTAGCGTCGCTTGGTAAAGCCACTATTTTAGTGGTAGACGACCAACCGACCAATATACAAATTATCTATCATATTCTTGGCGATAGTTATCAGGTATTAATGGCTACATCCGGAGCGCAAGCTCTGCAGGTTTGCCGCGACAGTGCGCCCGATCTAGTTTTGCTTGATGTAATGATGCCGGATATGGATGGATTACAGACATGCCAGGCCATGAAGGCAGATGAAACTATTGCGGCTATCCCAGTTATTTTTGTCACCGGATTGCAAAAACAGGAAGAGGAAGATGCCTGCTGGCAAGCGGGTGCCGTTGACTTTATCCAAAAACCGGTTAATGCCAATACGCTGCTGCACAGAGTTAAAGCGCATTTGACCTTAAAACGTCAAACTGATTTTTTACATTCTCTTGCTTATGTAGATGGCCTTACCGGCATTTTCAACCGACGTTTTTTAGACAGTACCCTTGAGAAACAAATTGCTATTGGTAAAAGACAAAAGCAGCGCGAAATCTCGGTGCTAATGATTGATATTGATCATTTTAAACTATTTAACGATCAATTTGGCCATTTGGCTGGTGACGAAGCACTGCGCAAGGTTGCCGAAACATTAGAACAAGGCTGCTTACGACCAAACGATATTGTAGCCCGGTATGGTGGCGAAGAATTTGTGGTAATACTGCCGAACACTGACCGGCAGGGCGCTGATAAAGTGGCCGCTAAGTTATTAAAGGCTATTACTGAGTTGGCGATACCGCACCCAACTACTGAGCATGGTATTGTTACCATTAGCATTGGTGGCGCCACCAGTCCCTACGATGAAGCTTCAAAAGAAGCCATTACCGCATTAGCCGATAAACAATTATATGCCGCCAAACAAAGTGGCCGTAATTGTTTTCGGCAAGCTGAAATGCTTTAACAAGGGCGGTATCAGGCGCTTAAAACGGCTGATTGGTCGTGGCCTGTTTGAACCACAAAGACCAAGCAGGTAGTGTAGGGCTTGTCATTTTAATAACGAGAACCTATCCGTGAAACTCTCTCCATTAGCTATTAAGTTTTTAGCCATTGCGCTGCTAGGCAGTGCACTGTTGTCTGCTCTGCCAATTGCGGCAAGCACCACCAATAGTCAGTATTTTGAAGCTGAGGATATTTTTGCTCTGGAATACGCCAGCGACGTGCAGATATCGCCCGACGGCAAAAAGATAGTTTATGTGCGGGCCAGCAACGATATTATGACTGACAGCACCCGGCGCAGCTTATGGCTGCTGGATGTCAAAACCGGCCAGCAACTGCCTTTATTTGCCGATAACTTTAATTACAGCCAGCCACGCTGGTCGGCAGACGGCAGCAAGTTAGCTTTTATTTCAAACCTTAGTGGTAAAAACGAGATCCACGTACATTATTTAGCGGCAGGGAAAACCGCCCAGTTGTCACGTTTACCGCAAGACCCGGCTAACCTTAGCTGGTCGCCTGACGGACAGCTGCTGGCATTTACCATGAACGTGGCCGCCAGCGAAGCTAACGTGAAACAGCGGGTAAAAAAAGTCAAAAAACCTGCTGGTGCTAAGTGGTCAGAGCCGGCAGTGGTATTAGACCGGGCGCGCTATCAGGCCGATGGCCAGGGGTTTTTAAAACCACAGTTTCGGCAAATATTTGTACTGCCGGTAGCAGGCGGCAGTGCCCGTCAGCTTACGTCCGGTGACTTTCATTATGGCAGCGATTTAACCTTCAGCCCGGATAGCAAAACTCTGTTGTTTTCAGCTAACCTGGACCCTGAGTGGGAGTTTCAGCCCCGTGACAGCAATCTGTACCGGCTTAATTTAGCCAGCAATGAACTTAGTGCCCTGACCACTATGGCCGGTGATGAGTCGGCACCGGTGTTTTCGCCCGACGGTAAACAACTGGCTTTTTTATGGCAAAGCAATGCATTGGTGCCCTACACCAACAGCAAATTAAAAATACTCACCCTGACTAATAATGCTGTCAGCGAGGTTGCTGCAGATTTTGACCGTAGCATTGCCGCAGCCGGCTGGCTAAGTAATAGCAGTTTTGTGGTGCAGTATGATGACCGCGGCCAGCGCAAACTGGCTAGTTTAACCAGCAAAGGCAAACTTACCGAGTTAACGGCCAGATTAGGTGGGGTGTCGCAACCACAGCCCTATCTCAGCGGCAGTTTCAGCCTGTCTGATAACGGCGTTATTGCCTATACCCACGGTACCAGTCAGCGTCCGAGCGATGTTGCTGTAATGCAAAAAGGCAAAAGCACAGTACTAACGACGCTAAACGAAGATTTACTGGGCCATAAAAAATTAGCGCAGGTGCATGAAATTAATTATAAATCGTCATTCGATGGTGCGAACATTCAGGGCTGGTATATGACACCGCCGGATTTTGACCCGGCTAAAAAATATCCCTTACTGCTGGAAATTCATGGTGGACCCCACTTAGCTTATGGCGCACAGTGGGGCGCAGAAATGCAACGCTATGCTAAAGAGGGCTATGTGGTGTTTTACGATAACCACCGTGGCAGCTCATCCTATGGCGAGCGCTTTGCGCTATTACTGCAAAATAAATACAGCTCGCCAGAAGACTACGCCGACCATGATAGCGGCGTAAACGCCATGCTGGAATTGGGCTTTATTGATGAAAAAAACCTGTTTATCGGTGGAGGTTCAGCCGGCGGTATTGCTGCAGCCTATGCCATTGGCTTAACTAATCGTTATAAGGCGGCGGCAGTGGTAAAACCGGTGATTAACTGGCTAAGCAAGGTATTAACCGGTGACAGCTACTTATACCAGACCTTTCATCAGTTCCCTGGGGTACCCTGGGAGCACGTTGAGCATTACTGGCAGCGCTCACCGCTAAGCCTGGTAGGTAATGTGCAAACGCCAACGATATTGATCACCGGTGAGCAGGACCGCCGCACGCCGATATCTGAGTCAGAGCAATTTTATCAGGCGTTGCAAATTCGCCGGGTAGATACTGCTTTAGTTAGGATCCCCGGCTCGCCACATGGTATCTCGAATACGCCCAGCCGGATGATTGAGAAAGTGGAATATATGCTGGCCTGGTTTGAGAAATACCGCACGCCAAGCGAATAGTGCATTTAACTTAAGCTAAAAAAGGTCAAATAGGCTTGCCCTAAGCCGACCGGTGAAGCCCTGCGGCGGACAAATTCGTCTGGAGCGAATTTGAACAGCTCCGCTGACCCGAAGGGTAAACTTCATGGATGAAGTTTATAAAACAAGCCCCCAGGGATGGGTTTACGGCGTATCAGCGTGGGTAAACCTGTTTGGCCTAAACTCGGTAGAGTTTAAGTAGCCTCAAAATAACGATCCAATATCGCCAATGTTTCGTGGATAACTGCTATTCGCTGCTTAATAGTGGCATTTAGCGGCCTGGTACCGATTTTCGCTCCCAGAATCTGCAAGGTTTCTGGCTTATCGCAGGCGGCCAGACACTCGTGCATTGCCGCCTCACTCATCCAGCTGCCAGGCTCGCCATGCTTAATCAACTCGCTTTGCTGCGGCGGCTGATGGGAGTCACGCCAGGCACCATATTCACTGTCTTGATCCGATACGCCAGAGAACATCACACCACTTAATAAGCCGGCCATTTTTGCTGCTTTAATATGTTGCACCGCGCCTGCTACCGTACGGGTCTCAAATACTGAACGGCCCCAGTTAATCACGATGCCCAGCTGCCGCTCTGCCGGCAGTGCGTCATTTAGCTGCTGCAGTATTGCCAGCTCATCATGCAGTGCTAAAAAGCCTTTGGAAGGTAAATGAGTCCCGACATAAGCGTCACAGTGTTCAATAACAATTTTAGCGCCGTGCCAGTCCCAGCCGAGCATGGTTTCAAGCGAAGTGAGAAGCGAAGCCTTAGATGAAGCCGCTTTATGCCGGGCCTGCGCGGTTTGAATTTGGATTGCCGTGACTACCTGCTGACCAACATGAGCATTTAATTTGCCAATCGCCGTGCAGGCCTGCTGCATAAAGTTAAGCGCTTCCTGGCGTCCAGCGAGGTCGTCTGAGGCAAGACCAAACAGCGGATTGTGTGCCAGGGCATTCATAATGCCGGGAATGCAGGTGAAAACAAACTGCCACTTCGGGTGAATATTGGCTAAAAACCAATCGTCATCATACTGATGCAAGCTACCAATAAAAGGGTGCTCCAGCCCTTTAATATTGGGTAATGCTTTTAATTCATTATAAAAAACCGTTTCCAGTTCAGGATCCCAGCCACTATGATTGGGCGATGCTGCATAAGCACCAAGATAATAAGTCATATCATGCTCTGTTATTCGTTTAGTCGTCCGGGCTCAGGCAGGTAAACACCAGATGCTTACGCATATCTTTTAACACCACCCCGCGCTTTAACATTAAACCACTGAAGCGTTTTTGCCATAGCAACAACTGCGGTTGTGCCGCCTGCAATGCGGCGTCGTCACTAAACTGTAGCCTTACCAGTAATGAGCCCGGAAAGGCTTCATATTCCAGGCTAAACCAGCACTGCACTACCCCTGGTAATTGCTGCAGCGCCTGCTGCTCCAGCGCCGTTACCGCAGCCAAAACCAGGGCTTGTTGTTTAAGTTGTACCTTGGAGAGTTTTTTCATTGATCATACTGCATGTTTGGATGATATCGTGTTGTTGTTTTTAAAAAGATATTTCTTTTTCTTAAGAGGTTAAACGAGCCAGATCAGTCATCGCTATTGACTTCACCGCAGCACTTTCATTCATTGCGACTTGAGTGGTTGGATAGTAATGCAGCCTATCCAACCATTTTATTTCGTGATTATTTCGATTTTACAAAACCGGCTAAGTTTAGATCTTCCTTAATAATTTGACCAACAATGATCTTACCATTATCTGAAATATACTGAGGATAAGTACCAAGTGCGTCCGGAATGTTTATCCGTTGATCTTCTTCCAGGCTAATAATAGCGCACTGCGTGTCCGGCATTGGGATCTTAAACCCTTTTGGCCCTTCACTGTCAAAATAAAAGCCTACGATAGTACCATTGCTGGCAATACCTCTTGCTGAGGTTCGAAAGCCCTCAATGTTAAAATAGGCGACATTACCATCTTGACTGCGCACCCAGGCGAAGCGTTCAAAAGGCGCTCCAGGATTACACGGATTGTTCGCCAAAAATACTGCACTACCCACTGTCTGCCCTGAACCATTAATACCTTGTGAAATGGTAAAAGCACTTTCAACAATCGTTGTAAACGCGTTATTTTTCCTTTCAAACAGAAATCCATAGAAATTACCCGTAGCTTGATCAGAATAAAAACCTGAGATAATGCCACTGCTATTAACTGCCCTTGGCTGGGTAAAGCCAGCCGAATCGGGATGCTCAAAGGCATCGACAACCCCTTTTTTACTGATAAAAATACCGACCGTGCGGCCTGTATTTGAATCAATCGCTGAGCCAACTTTATCGCCAGACTCAGTGGTCGCAAAAATTGATAAACTTTCGTATCCGATAGGATTATCAATCTCTGTAATACCACCTGACTTTCGATCATAAATAAAACTTACCGCTGACGTAGAGGCGACTTCACCTTTGCTATTGATGCTCCACGCCTGTGTATTGTCCGCTCCGGGATATTCAATAAGCTCAATAGTGCTTGAGGGTTTTGCTATGGCTTGTGCTGATAACAACATTGATACAGCTATAAAGACAGTCGACTTTTTTAAGATGTTTTTCATAATCATTCCTTTTATGAATTTAATTAAAAACAACTAAATTAAGAGACTTCATATGTAAACGGCGAAGGCACACTGCAGCGCCTATTATAGTCAACTATTGTTATTTTGCTGCCTATGGCCATGGCATAAAAATATTGTTGATTTCTGGATTGCCTAAATCAACCCACATCCATTAAGTGCAACTTAACCCCTTTTTCAACTTCAACT
>NZ_JBFJPY010000078.1:0-15556 GCF_041616895.1 Arsukibacterium sp. | reverse complement strand
AGCAAGAAGTGGAATTAATCGCTCAGCTTGAAGGACTGGCTAAAGCGCAGGGTTACACCATGGAGCAGCTTGGTTATAAACAAAGCAGCGATGTGGTGGTGGCAGAGAGCACTGACAGCGGCAGTTCAAAAAGGCCAGTGAAGCCGAAATTTAAAACGATAAACAAAGACAGTCAGTTTTTCTATGTCGAAAATGGTCAACTGCAGTTACTTCGCACCCATACTATGAAGAAAGGTTTGCAGCAACGTGGCATTCAGGTAGTTCCACTTGCCAAGGTAGATAAAAAATTCGCTAAAGATGTTGATAAGCTGATTGCTGATGCCACAGCGCAGGCCGTTGAAAATTTCAACAGTAAAGTTGCTATCTGGAATGAATGGGCAATAGCTAACGATGGCGAGATATTAGAAAAGCGCTAGCTATCGAAAAACACTAAACGTATTCCCTTAAAAAAACCGGTGATATCACCGGTTTTTTTTAAGGGACAAGCGTCAGTTATTTTTGCTGCGCATCAAGTGACTTACCATTTTCAGATTTACTGTCGTCGGCCATTAAATACAGATAAAGCCACATTAAATCTTCCGGTGTTTTTAACCGCATCGGATCTTCTCCCGGGTAGGCTTTAGCGCGCATTGCAGTGCGGGTCGCCCCCGGATTAATACAATTAACCCGGATAGAACTGCCGGCGTATTCGTCTGCCATGACCTGCATTAACCCTTCGGTAGCAAATTTTGATACGGCATAAGGGCCCCAGTACGCACGGCCAACGCGGCCAACGCCCGATGAGGTAAACACAACAGAGGCTGCTGGTGCTTTTTTAAGTACCGGCATTAATGCCTGAGTCATTAGCATGGCGCCGGTGACGTTAATTTGCATTATGTCCTGCCAACTTGCCAGATTGATATGCTCAAAGGGGCTAAGCACACCAAGCAAGCCTGCATTGTGCAGCACACCGTCGAGTTTGCCAAATTCACGCGCTATGGTGGTCGCCATATCGTTATAGTGAGAGGATGTCGCCCCTTTCAAGTCAAGTGGCACAATTGCGGGTTCTGCGCCGCCTGCAGCAACAATTTCATCGTATACCGCTTCAAGCTTGTTAACTGTTTTCCCAAGCAAAATAACGGTTGCGCCATATTTGGCGTAAGTGAGGGCGGCACAACGACCAATACCATCACCGGCGCCGGTGACTAAAATAACTTTATTTTGTAACGCCGCTGCCGGCGCAGTGTAGTTATTCATAAAATCTAACCTGTTAGCGTTGAAAAACGGCGCAAGCATACGCTCAAAACAACTATTTTGCATCTTTCTTGCTACCAACTGTATTTTTGCGCTAGCGATCTGTCAGACTTTGAGTTAACTTTAACTGGTCGTAGCTGTTCTGCGGGAACAGCCACTTTTAAACGAAAAAGAATTCGTAATAAGCAAGGCAAGGTTTTGCTTTGCAATAAAAAAATAAAGCGTTTAGGACGGGGAGAGATTATGAAAAAGCTTGCTATTAGTATCGCTGTTGCGGCAGCGGTCGGTCTGGCTGGTTGCGGTGATTCTTTAGAGGATTTAAAGCAAGAGGCTGCGCAACCGGGTGGAACAGTTGTACCCTCATCAAGAGTGATATTTGACCCAACCGCAAGTCGGGTATCGGTACCAAATGACTTACTGTTTCAGGGAACCACTGACGGTACATTAACGCTGGACAGTGGCGCTAACCCAGATTACACCAACCCACAGGTGGCTTTAGGTGCGCTTGATGGCTGGTCAACCCAGAATCCATTCGCCATTGACCTCAGCTTTGCACCCGGTGTAACGCTCAATGCAGATACGGCACAAGCCCCAGGCGCAGTGCGGGTATTTAAAGCGTTAATGGGCGATCCGGCGTCGCCTGAAGCATCCTGTACCTCAGTACCACGTGGTGCAGCGTGTCAGATTATAGAAGAGCTGCAGTTCGGACAAGATTTTGTTACAGCCGGGCGTGGCAACAGCGTGGCAGTTATTCCGTTAAAACCACTGGAAAGTGCAACCACTTACTTGCTGGCATTAACCGACGTGTTGCAGGATAGTACTGGCGAGTCAATTAAGCCCTCTACCACCTATGAACTGGTTAAACAGGATATAACGACCTTACCATTAGCCAGTGCTTCTCAGCGTGCATTACAAGGCGTGATTAATAGCTTTGAAAATGTCATGGTCAGAGACGAAGGTCTCAATAAAGATAATATTATTTACACCGCGGCGATTACCACACAATCTGTGGGCGCAGTGCTGTCAACGTTAAAGCAGCTAATGGCCTCGCCAACGCCAACAGGATACGGTCCGTCTGCTTTAGTTGTTAACAATACAGGCTTAACGGTAGCGCAATTGAACCCGGCTTTTGCTGGTAGTCCGGCATTTACGCTTGCCCGTTACTACACGGGCACACTAACGCTTCCTTATTATCTGGGGATGCCTACAGAAGCGAATCCAAGAGCGCCGCTTAATACACGCTGGATGGCTCGATGTGACAGTGGTGCGACACTTGCTGCGTTGCCAGCTTCTATGAAACCTGAGAACCCAGTATCTGAAAATGATGGGGCTTGCCAGGCGTTTAGTGGCGGTGCATTACGCGATTTAGGTGTTGACCCGGCGCGTCACCTGACTAAGTTCAACACCATTCCGAAAATCAACAGCTACCAGACGGTTGATGTGCAGATGACCGTGCCGGATGCGAATGTCATCACGATGCCTGAAGCGGGTTGGCCGGTTGTTATTTTGCAACATGGTATTACTTCACGTCGCTCGGATATGCTGGCAATTACCGGTACTCTGTCGTCGCAAGGCTTTGCGACGGTAGCTATTGATCATCCGCTGCATGGCGATCGTGGTTTTACTGCTGAAATTCAGAACGCTGATAATAGTACGTCAACCTTGACCTTCAACGCGTCGACAAACGCTGCAACTGACTATATGAATCTGTCTAACTTACTGGTTACCCGTGATAATTTACGGCAAAGTATTGCAGATATGCTGGCGTTGCGTTTAGCACTAAACTTTGCACAAGGTGTTGATTTAGATACCAGTCGAGTTCAGTTTTTAGGCCACTCTTTGGGTGGGATAACGGGTACCGGTATGGTGGCGCTGGCAAATACCAGTACCGGCAATGCGCAGTTAGATGCGCTATACCAAGTTGAAACGGCTGCACTGGCAATGCCTGGTGGCGCAGTGGCTAACTTCCTGCTGGATTCAGCAGCGTTTGGCCCGCTGATTAAAGCAAGTGTCATGTTAGGTGCCGGCGGAGAGCTTACCAGTCACTTTGTCACCTATGTTGCGACAAATACGGACTGTGGCGTACCAACGGCAGCAACCGCAGCCAGCTATCCAGGGTGTGCTGCACCTGTGGTTAATGCGTACCTGATGACCTTAACTGAACCCGCTAATGCAGCTCAGGCAGCACGGGTTTCAGCAACGCTGAGCCAGTTTGCATTCGCGGCGCAGACGGTAACCGACGCCGGCGATCCAAATAACTATGCTGAGCGCATGGTAAACAGCTCAACGCCAGTGTATATGATTGAAGTTGTGGGCGATGGTATGAACAATCTGCCGGATCAGGTTATTCCGAATGGCTTCTTTAATCCATTAGCCGCGCTGGCTGCTGGTAGAATGCCATTAGCCGGAACTGAACCGCTGGCCCGCTTATTAAATGCTGCTGCGATTCCGGCAGCTGCGGGGGGCTGGAGCCTTAACGAGGGCAATGCCATTGCCCGCTTTAATGCTGGCAACCATAGCTCTATTTTAAGCCCGGCTGGCAGCCCGGCAGCAACTCAGGAAATGCAAACACAAAGCGTGACCTTCTTCTTAAACAGAGGTCAGGCAGTGTTGGTATCTAACCCTACAGTGTTAGCTAGCGGAAACTAACTGGTTAAGTTAAAACAAAGCCCGGCGGCTTTATGCGCCGGGCTTTTTCTTTTTAATGATCAGGATACAATAAGTTTTTCATTCAGACAGGAGCGTAACTTTGGCATTTTTAATGGAATATGGCATGTTTTTGGCTAAAGCAGCCACTATCGTTTTTGCGATAGGGTTGGTTGTTGGCATTGTGGTAAATGCCAGCCATAAACCGAAAGCGAAGAAAGGTCAGCTGGAGTTTACCGATTTGAGTAAACATTACCGGTTGCAAACAGCAGAGTTACAAGAACGGCTGCTGGATAAAAAAAAGTTTAAGCAATGGCAGAAATCACAACAAAAGGAATTGAAACAACAACCCAATGCATTGCCGTGTTTGTTTGTACTTGAGTTCAATGGCTCCATGGACGCCAGGGAGACTGAGTCATTAAGGGAAGAAGTGTCAGCCGTTCTTGCTATCGCCAAGCCAGATGATGAAGTTTTACTGCGTCTGGAAAGTGGGGGTGGGGTAGTACATGGTTATGGCTTGGCGGCCTCGCAGCTTGACAGGCTGCGCCAGCAGAATATCAGCCTGACCATCGCGGTAGATAAAGTGGCAGCTAGTGGTGGCTATATGATGGCGTGCATCGGCACTAAAATAATTGCAGCACCCTTTGCGATATTAGGTTCTATTGGCGTGATTGCTCAGCTGCCAAACTTTCATAAATTTTTACAGAAGAATGATGTCGATTTTGAGCAGTTTACCGCAGGTGAGTTTAAGCGGACCGTAACCTTGTTTGGTGAAAATACCGATAAGGGCAGACAAAAGTTTCAGCAGGAGTTGGAAGAAACGCATGGTTTATTCAAACGCTTTGTCGAGCAGCACCGACCACAGCTCGATGTATCTCAGGTTGCAACTGGCGAACATTGGTTTGGTTATCAGGCACTGGATTTGCAATTAGTTGACCAGATCCAGACCAGTGACGACTATCTGATGACGAAATTATCAAGCCATCGGGTGTTTAAGGTTACCTACCAGCTTAAAAAAGGCCTGGCTGAGAAAGTGGGTATGGGTTCAGCCAACGTGCTGTCGCTCTGGTGGCAAAAACTGGTGCAGCAGAGTTGGCTGCGCTAACTACCTAAAGCATAAAAAAACAGGCCTTGAAGGCCTGTTTTTTTTGGTAAGTGTTACTGGCGTAAATGATGGAAATCGACTTTCTCGTCTTTCACGCCGGCATTTACATCATCAAATGTTGCCTGATCAAATTGTTGCTCACTTTTACCAACGATACAGGAGACCATGGCGTCACCGGTAACATTTACCGCGGTTCTGGTCATATCCAGCAGCCTGTCGACACCAATAATCAAGGCAATACCTTCCACTGGCAAGCCGACTTGCTGTAACACCATCGCCAGCATAATCAAACCAACCCCAGGAACACCCGCGGTACCAATAGAAGCCAGTGTTGCAGTCAGGATCACCATCAGATAGTCAGCAACGGTCAGATCAACCAGGTAAACCTGGGCAATAAACACCGTGGCCACACCCTGCATAATCGCCGTACCATCCATGTTAATGGTGGCACCGAGTGGTACAGTAAAAGACGCTATGCTATTTTTCACCCCAAGTTTCTTAGTCACAGTTTCCATAGTTACTGGCATAGTGGCGTTGCTACTGGACGTACTAAAACCAAATAACGCGGCGTCGCGCATTTTACGCAGAAAAATAAACGGATTTAAACCGGTTAGCAGCTTCAGAATAATACTGTAACTGACCAAGCCGTGAAAAATGAGTACCGTCAGCACCACGCCAAAGTACATGGCCAGACTTTTAATGGTTTCAAAACCCAGGGTGGTAAATAGCTTAGCCATCAGGAAGAACACGCCATAGGGCGCCAGGTTCATCAGAATGGTAACCAGTTTCATGATCACTTCACTAAGATCATTAAACACCGCTGCCAGCCTTTCGCCGGGCTTACCGCTTAACGCCATCGCCAAGCCAAACAGCACTGCAAAGACAATTACTTGCAGCATATTACCCTGCGCCATCGACTCGATAGGGTTGCTGGGGAAAATATCAATAAACACCTGAGCAAGGGAGGGCGCTTCAGACACGTCGAAATTGGCATCAGATTGGCGCTCAACTCCTTTACCCGGGCCAACGAGTAATGCGGCAGTCATCGCCAGACTGATGGCGATAGCCGTGGTAATCAGATACAAACCAATCGTTTTACCGCCCAGTCGACCCAAAGTAGAGGTGTCTGATAATGAACAGGTACCGCAAACCAGTGAGACAAAAACTAACGGCACAACAAGCATTTTTAAACTGGCGATGAAAATTTCGCCGCCAGCATGAAAAACACCATCGATAAAAAAAGCCTTCAGCGGCAATGCCATGCCAAACAAAGTGAGCACCCGCTCTTCCTGTCCGGCTAAAATAGCTTTAAAAAAGAAACCCACTAAGATACCGGCAACCATGCCGATAACGATACGGGCAGTTAATCCCAACTTTCTATTATTGCTCATTGTTTTCGTGATTTATCGGTGCTGAATGGTCACAAGACTATCAGTTTGCAACGCTATTGGGCAGGCTTGATAAAAATTTTTTTGAAAATTGCTGTGACGTAGTGATAATTAATGGTTTAAGATGCAATTAACAAAAACTATATATAAAAAAAGTTAGGGAGAGTTTTCATGCGAAACATCCGGCAACTACTTGTTGCATTAATGATTACATCGCTCGCTGCCTGCGGTGGCGGCGGTACCTTGAGCAGTGGCGGCGATGGCGGCGGAGGTTCTGGTGGTAATACTCCGGTATTTACCCTTGCGCTTACCCTGACTAATGCTGCTGGAACTGAAACAAATAATTTATCGCAAGATACGCCATTAGTTGTTACGGCAACTTTAACTGCAACAAATGATGGTAATGTATCAAACCGCCTAATCAGTTTTGAAGTGTCAGGTGATGGGCTTGCTTTGCTGGGTAACGATGCTGGCTCAGCGTCAACCAATGCAGCGGGCGTAGCGACAATCCCTCTTAACGTGGGTAACCGTTCTGGCGCAGGTCAGGTTACTGCAACCTTTGGTGAAGTGTCTGCCAATGCAGTATTTAATTCTGCAGGTGACGGCGGTGATGATGTCGATGTCACTATCGGCAGTATTCGTTTGATCGCGGACAAACTTCTGCTTGGTTCAGGCGCATCGGATAAAGTTGAGTTGAGTGCGTTAGTTCGTGATACGAACAACGTTACTTTAGCGGGTGTTCCCGTTACCTTCTCTGCTGACTCTGGTGAAATCACCATCGTTGATACGGTAACCGGCAGCAATGGTATTGCTAAAGCAACCCTGACTACCCTGTCTGATAGCAATAATCGTGATATTACCGTTATTGCCAGAGTGCAGCAGCAAACCGCAGAATTGGTAGTTGATGTCGTTGGTACTAATCTGCAAATTGCTGCTCCTGCAGCGGTTGTGTTAAACGACAGCGCCACAATTGATGTGTTTGTCACTGATTCAAGTGGTAATGGTATCCAGGGAGTCGTACTTGATGTCAGCTCAGCCCTGGGTAACAGCTTAAGTGAAACCAACCCGGTAACGGTTGGATCGGGCGGTAAAGCGTCGTTTACTTACACCGGGGTTAACAGTGGTGTTGATACCGTAACGGTTACAGCTCTGGGCATTTCCAGCAATGTTCAGCTGAATGTCAGTCCTGATACTTTTGTTTTTGAACAAATAAACGGCGAAGGAAATGAAGTAGTAGAGATACCGTTGAATACGGCACAGGCATTGGGCGTCCAGTGGCTGATTGATGCGTCACCCAATGTGGGTGAGTCGGTTAGTTTTGCTACCTCTCGCGGCTTTATTGCAACAACTGCTGCAGGCTTAGTAGATGAGCATGTTACCGTGTCACAGACTACCGATGCCGCTGGTGAGGCAGGAGTGTTTGTGCAGTCTGGCTTCGCCGGGTTAGCTACCATTGCTGCTCAGGGTGGTGATGCCCAAAGCAGTGTTAATGCCCAAAAAATTGTAGAGTTTGTGGCAACGACCCCAACCAAAGTAGAAGTGCAGGCATTTCCGGCTCAGGTTGGCTTGGGTGAAACCAGTGCGGTTCGGGCTATTGTCCGGGATGCCAACAATAATCCGGTTAAAAACCAGAATGTGGTATTCACTTTGGATAACGCAGCCGGCGGCCAACTAAGCGCGGTACTGGCGCGGACGAATTCACAAGGTGTTGCTTCTACTGTGTTCACTGCAGATAGCACCACTGGTGGTGGTGTTGAGGGCCTGAACCTTGTGGTTAAAGGTGCTTTAGCTGCGAACGATGCGATTGTCGGTCAAACGGATATAGCAGTGGGTCGCAGAACATTGTTCTTTCGCTTCGGTACCGGTAACGTCATTACCAAGCCGAACGACAGTACCTATTCAAAAGAGTTTTCAATCATTGTTACTGACAGCTCAGGTAATCCGGTTCCTAATCAACAATTAAACGTTGCAGTGGTTCCTTTATCTTACTCCAAGGGTGTATGGGTTAAATCACCAACACCACCAGCTGCATTCAGAAACTGGGCGGCTGAAGTATCGATTACCTGCCCGAACGAAGATGTTAATCTGGATGGTATTCTGGAAGTGTCAGAAGATACCAACGGTGATGGTCAGATTACCCCGGGTAACCGTGCCACAGTTCCGGCTACAGTGACTGCGGATGACAGTGGTATTGCAGTGTTTAATATTCAGTATCCACAAGACGTGGGTGCCTGGATGGACGTGCGCCTGCAAGTATCTGGAACTGCGTCTGGCACGGAAAACGTGGCCTCACGTAATTATGGCTTGCCGGTAGCGAGTGAAGATGTCACCACCGAAACATCGCCGCCACCAAGCAATCCTTTTGGAGCGGTTGGTAACTGTACTGTTACTGATTAATCTGAATACTTTATAGTGTTGATGCCCGCCATAGCGCGGGCAGAAAAAAACCGCCTGCAGGCGGTTTTTTTATAGTTCATTTTTAACTAACGCTGGAATTGATAAACCGAACCCAGTGCTAATATCTGCGTTAATTCATCCAGTGCTGAGCGTGATTCCGTCAGCAGCTGTGGATCGGCTAAATCAGCTTCAGAAATCTGATCGCGGTAATGTTTATCCACCCAGCTATTCAGGGTGGCGAACAGCGTATCGTTCATCAATACGTTTGGATTCACTGCCTGACGTTCCTGCTCACTTAATGCAACCCGTAATCGTAAACAGGCTGGGCCACCGCCATTGCGCATGCTTTGTTTAACGTCATAGTAATGCACGTGCTTAATCGGCGTGCCGCGTCCGGTAAGCTCTGCCAGGTAGCGGCTTACCGCAGGGCTATCCTGACATTCGGTCGGGGCAATAATCGCCATTTCGCCGGTTGCCAGGGTAACCACCTGGGTATTAAACAAATAAGTGTTGATGGCTTCTTGCACCGACACTTCGTTGTTGTTTACTTCTATAAGGAACAGCTCGCTGTCATTGCCAAACTTGCGTTTGAGCTCATCCAGTTTGCTTTGCGTATCGACAAAGGCTTGCTGATGATAAAACAGCACATTCTGATTACCTACTGCGATAACATCATTGTGGAACACACCCTGATCAATCACCTCGGGGTTTTGTTGCATATACACGACATGCTCATCGCTTAAGCCATGCAAACGGGCTACCGCTTCGCACGCTTCCAGTGTGTGTCTGGCAGGAAAGCGTTTAGGTGCTGCTTTGGATTGATCGAATGCATAACGACCAAATACAAACATCTCCACACCTTTTTTGCCGTAGTCGCTACATAATCTGGTATGATTCGCCGCACCTTCGTCCCCGAAATGATCGTTATCGGGTAAATGCTGGTGATGGGCAAAATGTTTCGGATCGGCAAACATCGCTTGTAATATTCTGCCGGTAGTCTGAGGTTCAAGTGAACGGTGGAACTTATTCGTTAAGTTTGCCGGGGTAAAGTGCACTTTATGGTCAGCACTATCAGCACTGGGTGAAATTGTCGCGGCGTTGGCAGTCCACATACTGGATGCGGAACACACTGCCCGAAATACCGCAGGTGCTTGCTTTGCTGCCTTAGCAATGATTTCACTGTCTGAACCGGTAAAACCAAGCCGACGTAAGGTATAAACATCAGGTCGCTCTTGCGGAGCCAGCACGCCCTGAACTAAACCTAAGTCATGCAGAGCCTTCATTTTCTGCAAACCTTGCTTAGCGGCTTGTTTTGGGCTGGAAGTGTTGTTAGCGTTAGATAAAGAGGCAACATTGCCGACTGATAAGCCGGCATAGTTGTGCGTTGGTCCTACCAGACCATCGAAATTTGCTTCAAAGTACTTCATTTTTGCTTTATATCCTTCTGTTGGAAGGGGCACTGTTTTTATTGTTTTTGCGGCCGCTTATGTTTTTTTTATGCTTCATTTATGAGTTGGCTATCAAATAGCCGCTGGGTCTGTAAAATGACCCGGATTGCATAATAATGAGTTTATTCACTTGTCACAACTGCGGTTTGCGGATATATGTTAAAAAAGGGCGGCCAAAAGGCGGCTTCAGTTTGGGAATTCAGGTTTTAAGATGGCGAAATCACTGGTAATAGTCGAATCACCGGCAAAAGCAAAGACAATTAATAAATATTTAGGAAACGACTATGTCGTTAAATCGAGTGTAGGCCATATTCGCGATCTGCCTACCAGCAGTAGCAAAGATAAAAGCCGAACTACCGATAAAAGCCTGAGTAAAGAACAGAAAGAGTATAAAGCTCTGGTTGACCGGATGGGGATCGATCCGGCACACGGCTGGCAAGCCCGTTACGAAATTTTGCCTGGTAAAGAAAAGGTAGTCAAAGAACTTAAAGCTCTGGCAGATAAGGCTGATACGGTTTATCTGGCAACGGATTTGGACCGCGAAGGAGAAGCCATAGCCTGGCACTTACAGGAAATTATTGGTGGCGAACCTGAGAAATTTAAGCGGGTTGTTTTTAACGAAATTACCAAGTCTGCCATTACCAATGCGTTTGTTGAACCTGGGCAGGTAAATGTTGATCAGGTAAATGCCCAGCAGGCCCGCCGGTTTTTAGATCGGGTCGTGGGGTTTATGGTGTCGCCACTGCTGTGGAAAAAAGTAGCACGAGGCTTATCGGCTGGTAGAGTGCAATCCGTTGCCGTGCGCTTAGTGGTCGAGCGTGAGCGTGAAATCAAGGCATTTGTACCTGAAGAGTACTGGACGCTTGCCGCCGATACCTTAACTGATACCGGTAAACCGTTGTTACTGGACGTAGTACGAGAGAATGGTAAAGCCTTTAAGCCCGTCAACAAGCAACAAGCGGATGCCGCAGTCAAACGGTTACAAGACGCAACCTTTGAAATAAAAGAACGTGAAGACAAGCCCAGTAGCAGCAAGCCTCAGGCTCCCTTTATTACCTCAACCTTACAACAGGCCGCGAGTACCCGTTTAGGTTATGGTGTTAAGAAAACCATGATGCTGGCACAGCGCCTGTATGAAGCCGGCCATATAACGTATATGCGGACCGACTCGACCAATCTTAGTACAGAAGCAGTCGGCGCCTGTCGTGATTACATCAGCAAGAAATTTGGCAAAGATTATCTGACTGCTGAGCCGATAAGCTATGGCAGTAAGGCTAACGCCCAGGAAGCTCACGAAGCGGTTCGCCCTTCAAATGTAACTGTGTTAGCCAGCGATTTAGCTGATATGGAAGCGGATGCTCGCAAATTGTATGAGTTAATCTGGCGCCAGTTTGTTGCATGTCAAATGCCGCCAGCACAATACGACGTGACTAATATTACGGTAGCGGCAGCAGATTTCGAATTAAAAGCCAAAGGCAGAGTATTACGTTTTGATGGCTGGACCAGAGTGCAGCCTGCAGTGAAACGTAAAGGCGAAGAAGACAGCGAATTGCCTGACGTTAAACCAGGTCAGCAATTGCAATTACAGCAACTTCAAAGCGCGCAGCACTTTACCAAGCCGGCGGCGCGATTCAGCGAAGCCAGTTTGGTTAAAGAGTTAGAAAAGCGTGGTATTGGCCGGCCTTCTACTTACGCTGCAATTATTTCTACTATTCAGGACAGAGGCTATGTCCGGGTAGAAAATAAACGGTTTTATGCCGAGAAAATGGGTGAAATCGTTACCGATCGGCTGGTAGAAAATTTCGACGATTTAATGAATTACGATTTCACTGCCAATATGGAGTTAACCCTGGATGACATCGCCAAAGGGCAGCGCCAGTGGCGTAAAGAACTGGACAATTTTTACACGGGTTTCTCTGGTAAATTAAAAACCGCCGAGCAGGATCCCGAGCAGGGTGGCATGCGTGCCAACCAGTTCGTGCTAACCGATATCGACTGCCCCAGCTGCGGTCGGAAAATGGGGATCCGCACAGCATCTACCGGCGTATTTTTGGGGTGTTCTGGTTATAACCTGCCGCCCAAAGAACGCTGTACTACGACCATGAACTTACTGCCGGGGGATGAGGCAGTGAAAGTGACGGACGATGATGAGCTGGAAACCGAAGCGCTGCGTCAGAAAAAACGCTGCGCAAAGTGTGGTACCGCCATGGACAGCTATCTGATTGACGAACAACGTAAGTTGCATGTGTGTGGTAATAATCCCGAGTGTGATGGTTATGAGCTGGAAAGCGGTAACTTTAAAATAAAAGGTTATGAAGGCCCCCTGATCGAGTGCGATAAATGCGGTAGTGATATGCAGCTTAAATCAGGACGATTTGGCAAATACTTTGGTTGTACTAACAGTGAGTGCAAAAACACCCGTAAATTGTTGCGAAGTGGGGAAGCGGCGCCTCCTAAAGAGGACCCGGTTCACTTGCCCGAACTAAAATGTGAGAAATCTGATGCCCATTTTGTGTTGCGCGATGGTGCCGCGGGCGTGTTTCTTGCTGCCTCAACCTTCCCTAAATCCAGGGAAACCAGAGCGCCGCTGGTCAGTGAGCTTAAAACATTTCGCGATAGGATCTCGCCGAAGTTTTATTATCTGGCAGATGCGCCGCTCAAAGATAAAGACGGTAATCCCAGTATTGTAAGGTGGAGTCGCAAAACTAAACAACAGTATGTGATGACCGAAAAAGACGGTAAAGCAACGGGTTGGGCGGCCTGGTATGAGAAAGGCAAGTGGGTGGTATCAACCAAAGATAAACCTGCAGCAAAATAATCAGCTACTGACATAAAAATGGCACCGCACGGTGCCATTTTTATATTGGTTCTTTATTTACAGCCTACCATTTACGTTTAGGCGCAAATAACTCGTCGATATCTTTGTTCTCTTTCTCTTCTTTCTTTTCCCGGTCTCTTAGATTACCCGCTTTTAATTCGGTCGCAATGTCTTCCAGAGTTTGCACCACTTCGGCTTTACGACTGATCACATAATCATCAGGATGCGTGCTGCCGTTTAAAGAGGTAAGTGCTTTTTCAAAGTACTGACGGGCTGAACCAAGCATATTATTGCTGCGGGCTTGCTTACCACGTTTAATTTGGCTCTCAACGTTAATGCGTAATTGCAGAATTTCCAGGCGCTTATCTTCTGCGACCACGGTAGAGGTATCAATGTTGCCTCTGGCATGCTCACTGCGAAGCGTGGTGCGTAGTTTCTTGATCCCCCGAATAAGCCCTATTAACTGTTGATCATTATCCGGTAGAGTCAGGTTGTCAGACGTTACCTGATCGGCGGCAACGGGTTCTTTTAATCTGTTTTCAATTTCCTGCAGCCGTTGCTTTAGCTCCCGGGTGCCTTGTTCCAGTTCTACCATGCCACGCAGGGCGTAAGCACTGCGTTTTAGCAGCATGTTGGCAAGCGCCGGAGTAAACGGCACATTCGCCGTGTTGGCCAGCATATCCTCGGTATCATCCAGCATATGACGTAACTTGGTATATTCAGCACGTTTAAGGGCAGCTATCCGGGCTTTGTGTTGCTGCACCACGTTAACGACAACAGCAATAATCACCAAAGCTATAATAAGCGAGATGATAATGGGTAACAGCATGCAGACCTCTGAACGTATACGCGTTTATGAATGATAGTAATCTGATTTGATGATAATGAACAGTTTTCTGCAAATCAGGGCAACGTTAAACTAAAGCTTCCACCAGATAATTCGCCGTTATTCTGCAATGTTACCTGGCCACGCTGGTTTTTATTATGATGGGCACGCGCAATTAATTTAGCAAAAAAAATGCCAAGACCAGTATGGCCATGTCGTAAATCAAGTTTATGCATATCCGGGTTGGCGTTATCCAGCATAAAATCAGGAAAGCCAGGCCCGTCATCAATTACCTGAACTTGTAGCCGCCCCTGTGCAACCTCAGCGCTTAATACGATGCGTCGACTGCAATAGCGCAGCGCATTAGCGATAGCATCATTGAGCACACTTAATACCAGGTCGCGGTCAAAAAACCAGTGTAAATCATGCTCAACCTGAATAATAAATTCAATGTCTTGCTGAATGGCAAAATACTGGTTTTTTAACAGCAGCTCTTCGAACAGTTCGCTCAGGTAATGTTGATCAATTTGCACCGGTAATTGCTGACGGTCCAGACGATACAGTGATAGCAATTGCAGTAAATTGGAGTTAAGCCGGTTGGCTTCATAATTTAACCTGGCCAGCTCTGCCCGGGCGTCATCAGACAGCTTGTCACCCTCAGCCTGAATTAGCTCTGCGGACTGTATCACCATACATAATGAATTCTTCATATCATGAACACTGCAAGCTAATACGGTGGCAAAGTCAATTTCTTGGGTGTTTGGCATAACGCCTCCGGGGTTTGATGATAACGCCTGTCAGTAAATTGTTAATTTTTTTTGCTACTAAAAGTTATAGCATTGCCATTTATAAAAATTAGTTGGAATATCTGGCAAGACGGGTATATTGAACGGTGATCATTCTTTACCGGACCTGGGCCAGATGAAATTACAGCAATTGCGTTACATTGTTGAGGTGCTTAACCATAACTTAAATGTGTCGGCAACGGCAGAGAGTCTTTATACCTCGCAGCCAGGGATCAGTAAACAGGTAAGAATGCTGGAAGATGAACTGGGTATTCAGGTGTTTGGCCGCAGCGGCAAGCATCTGACTCACGTTACGCCAGCAGGTCGTGATGTTATTGAAATAGCACAACAAATTCTGGCTAAAGTCGAAAGCATAAAGGCGGTTGCCAAAGAACATACCTTACCTGATCAGGGAAAGCTAAATATTGCTACGACCCATACCCAGGCCCGTTATGCATTGCCTCCTGTGATCAGTGGTTTTATGCAGAAATACCCCAAAGTGTCGCTGCATATGCATCAGGGTTCACCACAACAGATCTCTGAAGCCGCTTCACGAGGTGAAGCCGATTTTGCCATCGCCACCGAAGCCTTGCATTTGTATGGTGATTTAGTGATGTTGCCGTGTTATCACTGGAATCGCAGCGTCATTGTCAGACAGGACCACCCGCTGGCGCAACTTGGTCGCAAAATTGCTGTAGAAGATGTTGCCCAGCATCCTATTGTTACCTATGTTTTTGGTTTTACCGGCCGTTCAGAACTTGACCGCGCTTTTGCCGCGAAAGGCTTAGAGCCACGGATTGTGTTTACTGCTACCGATGCAGATGTGCTTAAAACCTATGTTCGGTTAGGCCTGGGCGTCGGCGTAATAGCATCGATGGCCATTGATCCGCAATTAGATAAAGATCTGGTT
>NZ_JBFJPY010000077.1:0-16237 GCF_041616895.1 Arsukibacterium sp. | reverse complement strand
CCCGTTCACTGGTCAGAATTTCTTCGCGAAGTTGTAATTGCTGCTGTAATGTTTGTGCCTGTAACTGATACTTTCCGGCTACTGCATAGGCTTTTGCCAGCCAGGGCAGGGTCGACTCAAACTGGGCTTTGGTATCATTTTTTTCAAAATAGGCTATTGCTGCCCGCATGTTCTCCAAGCCACTCTCATGCTGCCCCTTGTTCACATCAATAAATGCAAGGTTGAAGGCGATGAGCTGGCTGCTGTATTCATCGTCCAGGGCTTTAGCTTGTTTGGCCGCACTTTGTAATACTTTTTCAGCGGCTGTAAAGTTGCCTTGCTCCATATAAATGGAGCCCAGGTTATTCTGAAACGTCAGCTCAGCGCCAGGCTGATTGTTCTCCTGTGCTGCGGCCAGCCCCAACTGGTTAATGGTAATAGCTTGCTGGTAATCCTTTTGCTCGGCAACAATAACACCAAGCATTAGATACAGATCAGGTAAAAATTGCTTATATTGATACTTCTTAGCATCAGCTATAAGCTCTTCGGTCAGTACTTTAGCTTCAGGCCATTTTTTTAAGGCACTGTAGACCAGCGCAATTTGATAATTTAAAAAAGACCGGCGACGCAAGGTAAATTGATCGTCTGTAGTAATAACCGCATCCAGCGCTTCGGTAAAGTGTTGTAAAGCCCGCTCGTACTGATCATCTGCTTTAAATAGCCGGCCAAGTAAATTATGGGCATAGTAGCGTATGCGTGGAGTAGTGGTTTGCTCAGCGTTTAATTCCAGCCGATCGGCTTTTATTATTGCTGCAGACAGCTCTTGTTTATACATGAGATATTCAATCTCAGTGGCATAAATTTCAGCCAGGACATCTGGGGTTTCAGTTGCTTCGGTTAAAGCCAGTAACTCTGATAATAAGGTATCGGCTTGCAGTTGCTGCTTAGCATAAAGCAACGAAGTTAATTGATATGACATTAACCTGACTTTGGCAGCAAGACTGCTATTGGCATCCTGAACAAGATAATACTGTTGGTATAAATCGTTCAACAGCGCATTAGCGGCCTCAATGTTGTTAGCCAATGATAATGCTATATATTCATCAAGTTGCTGCTGTAACGGCTCGTCAGATTGCTGCGCCAACGCAGCATTGAAACTGAGACCAACAATTAGCAAGCCAGCGCTAAGCAATCGGGCATAAGTTCGGAGACTGCATGCTAACATTCGATACATTCGTTTATTCCAATAAAAGCAACCATCTTGAAGATAGCGTATTTTGTTCACAATTACAGCTGATAATTACCTACTTTTTTGTTTACTGTTCTTATATTTTCAGTTGCTTAGCGTAATTAGCAGCTGATTAAAGCTATAATAACAGTCTTAATATAAAAACGGCGCCAACGAGTTGCTCCAGGTGCCATCCGGAAGCGTTATGAGTACTATTGAATATCTGTTTATTATGTTGCTACTGGTTGCGGCCAGTTCTTTTTTTTCGGTCTCTGAAATTGCCCTGGCGGCATCGCGGAAAATGCGTTTAAGACTAATGGCCAGTGACGGCGATATTAATGCCGAAAAAGTATTAATGCTGCAGGAGCACCCCGGTAATTTTTTTACCGTGGTGCAAATTGGCTTAAACGCTGTGGCAATACTGGGTGGTATTCTGGGTGAGTCGGCATTTACCCCTTATTTTGCTTCTTTGTTAGGATTGTTTTCCAGCGCGAGCTGGGTACCCGCCGCTGCTTTTGGTTTATCGGTATTCTTTGTTACTTCACTGTTTATTTTGTTCGCAGACTTAATGCCAAAGCGACTGGCAATGATTGCGCCAGAGAAAATAGCAGTAAAAATTGTCCGGCCAATGACCCTGCTAATTGTATTGTTAAAACCTTTTGTCTGGTTGTTCAATGGCCTGGCAAATTTGTTTTTTAGTTTATTTAATGTGCCGACCATGCGCAAAGACGACATTACGCCTGACGATATTATGGCAATGATGGATGCCGGCGCTCAGGCGGGAGTGCTGCAGCAGCACGAACATCAGTTGCTGGAAAACGTATTTGATATGGAGTCCCGTACGGTAACCTCAGCCATGACGGCCCGGGAAAGTCTTATTTTCTTTACCAACAACGAATCGCAAGACAACATTAAAGCCAAAATAGCTGAGCATCCGCATGCCAAATTTATTGTCTGTGATGAAGTACTGGACCGGGTGGTAGGGTATGTCGATACCCGTGATATTTTAATGCAGGTTTTGCATGACCAGCCTATCTCGTTGAAAAAAGAGGGTATAGTACGCTCGCCGCTTATTATTCCGGATACCTTGTCGCTGTACGAAGCGCTGGAGCATTTTAAATCGACTGGAGTCGATTTTGCGATCATCATGAATGAGTACGCATTGGTGGTGGGGATTATTACCTTAAAAGATGTGATGAGTATTGTGATGGGGGAGTTGGTTAGCTCAGAAGAAGAACAAATTGTGAAACGTGATGCCAATTCCTGGTTAGTGGAAGGATTAACACCGCTGGCGGATGTCATGCGGGTGCTGGATATTGATAGTTTTCCTAACCCGGAGAATTACGAGACTATTGCCGGTTTTATGATGTTTACCCTGCGCAAAATACCCAAACGCACCGATTTTGTGTTGCACGGCGGCTACAAGTTCGAAGTGGTCGATATTGACAGCTATAAAATCGATCAGTTGCTGGTGACCCGTATCGTTAGTCAGGAAGGATAAGGCCGGCTTTAGGTTACCGGCCTGCTGTTACTGCGTTGGCTTAGTGCTGTTAGTGCTGGTGCCAGGACTGGTGTTATTAGTGCTATCAGCCTGCTCAGCCAGTTCCAGCATTTTTTGCCGGAAGGTTTCCAGACCACTCATGACTTTGGCGTAGGTTTGATCAACCCCTTCGCTAATTTCACCTTCGTAAACTTTCAGTCCTTTTAAAATATCTTTGGCATCGGCAAAACCTTTTTCAATTCCGCTGCCGATGATGTTTAAAAAACTGTCCAGTTGCTCCGTCTCAGAGCGATCTGGGTTCAGTTCTTTATAGCGGCTGTAAAAGCCACTGACAAAAGCGACAATGCGCTCGGCGGTGGCATCAGGCGACGTATCGACACCTGCGTCATATACCTTTTGTGCGGCGTTTTCGCCCAAAACCGGTTCCAGTTCAGCGTTAATGCCTTCCAGTGCCGTTTTGTAAAGTAAACTTAATGAGTCGTTATTACTGCTTAGCGACACCCGCTCGTTTGCGCGCAAAATAGCAACATTCTGCGCCTGCTTCGCTTTTGCCACATCACTTTCAACGCCTTTGCCTTCAGTCTGACGGGTATTTTCGCTCTTGGTTACCTGATTATTCTGCGATGTAGCCGTGGACGGCGCGTTGTTTTTTGCCACGTTGCTTTTTACCACATTGCTTGGTGAGTTTGGAGTAATCGCCATGTTAATCACCTCTTTCAGTCAGCCGGTTCTGATAAATAAATTATAGCTTAACGAGGATATCGGCTGCTGCACATCAAACTTTAGTTTTTTTGTTTTTAAATACTAAACACCAGTGTGCTAATGACATCTGGCGCTGACATCTGCATAATCGGGGAAGCTTCACCAGATTATAAATTGAAGCATATAATTCTAATATTACTGGGGATCCCATGACTGCTATTAGCAACCCTGCTGACTTGTCGGCTAATCAGCCACAGTTTCTCGGCCATCCGGTCGGACTCTATGTCTGCTTTCTCACTGAAATGTGGGAACGTTTTTCATTTTACGGCATGAAATATCTGCTGTTGTTATATTTAACCAAATATCACTTATTTAGTGATGCCGGTGGCCTGGATGTGCTTGGCAGTTATGCTGGCTTAGTGTATGCCATGCCGGTAATCGGCGGTATGCTGGCTGACCGTTATTTAGGGATGCGGAAGGCCGTTACTTTCGGTGCCATATTACTATGCCTGGGGCATCTGGGTTTGGCCTATGAAGGCTTTCAGGCTTATATAGAAAACGGCGTTGTGGTTCAAGATACCGGTGCCATTCAGGTATTTTACTTTTCGCTGGCGCTGATCATCATGGGCGTGGGTTTTTTAAAGCCAAACATCTCTACTATCGTTGGTCAGTTGTATGGCCAGGGCGATGCGCGTCGCGACTCTGGTTTTACTATCTTTTACATGGGCATTAACACCGGCTCTTTTATTGCCACTTTATTGGTGACCTACATTGGTGAAGTGTACGGTTGGGGCTGGGGTTTTGGTCTGGCCGGTATTGGTATGGTGCTGGGGCTCATCGTATTTCTGGCTGGCCAGAAATACCTGTATGGCTATGCAGAACCGTCTGATCCGGTGTTATTAAAGCAAAAAGTTTTTGCCTTTATTGACCGGGAATGGCTGATATACCTGGCCACTTTGCCCGCGCTGTTTGTGGTGTGGCAACTGGTACAATACAATCCTGTGGTACATAGCGTCTTACTGGGATTATCCTTTATTGTGCTTGGCGGCATCATCTGGTTTATGGTAACGCAATGCACCAAGGTAGAACGTGATCGGATGATGGTGTTGATTGTCTTAACCTTTTCTACTGTGGTGTTTTGGGCATTGTTCGAACAGTCAGCCTCATCTATGACACTATATGCCGATAGAGTGATGGACCGTAATGTCTTTGGTTTTGAGACCACCGCAGGTCAGTATGGCGCATTAAACCCGCTGTTTATAATTACGCTGGCGCCATTGTTTGCCTGGTTGTGGATAGCACTGGGTCGACGTAATCTTGAACCAAGTACTCCGGTTAAATTTGCCCTGGGTATTATGCAAGCTGGTTTAGGCTTCGGTGCGCTGGTGTTAGGTGCTCAGTTTCCAAATGAAGCGGGTATGGTTGGAGCCGGCTGGATGGTACTGGCGTATATGCTGCATACCATGGGCGAATTGTGTTTATCGCCGGTTGGCTTATCCGCGGTAACGAAACTGGCGGTGCATAAAGTGGTTGGGGTTATGATGGGGGCCTGGTTCCTGGCAACCGCTTACTCAGAGTTACTGGCCACGCAACTGGCTAAGCTGGCGGCTATTGATACGCCAAGTGGCGAAGTTGCTGACGTTAGCTCGGCGCTGGCAAGTTATACGGAGCTGTTCAGCTTCCTGATGTATGTGGGTATTGGGATCGGCGTGTTTATGCTGGTGATCAGTCCCTTGCTGAAGAAACGGATGCATGGTGTAAACTAAGCATGCACTTCGCTAAGCATGCCCGGGTAAGTCGTACCCGGGTAAGTGATCGATGAATGAAGATAAGGGGCGCACTGGGCGCCCCTTATCTTTAAGCGGTTTTCGGTATATCAGTCGACACTGAGATAAGCGTTTTATTATGCCATTGCCACCACAGCACTGCGGCTAAGCTAATGCTGCGCAGCAACATAAATACCGCCAACGCCGCCCAAAGCGCATGGTTTTGCCAGCTTTGCAGCAGGTAAAAACTGCCGGCAAAACCCAGCAGGGCAATAATCATACTGTTGCGCAAGGTTTTACCCTGAGTGGCACCAATAAATACCCCATCCAGAAAATAGGCCCAGCAAGCCAGTAACGGCAGCGCAATCATCCAACCCAGATACAATGCTGCCTGGTGTTTCACTTCAGGGATTGATGTCAGTAGGCCAACAAAATCGTCGCCAAACAAACCATAGCCGCCACTAAACAGCATAGCCAATAGCAAACACCACAGTGCCAGAATAACCAGAGTGTTACCCAACAGGGAGCTATCATTCGCGCCAATGGCTTTGCCGACCAAGCTCTCAGCGGCATAGGCCAGACCGTCCATCGCATAGGAGACCAGCATTAAAAAGCTTAGCAGGACCGCATTGGCAGCGACTGTGTTATCGCCATAGGCAGCTCCCTGAAAGGCAATAAACACAAACACGCTTTGCAGGCATAAGCTTCGCAGAAAGATATCCCGGTTCAGGGCGAACAGGCGCTTTAATTCTGCCAGCCTCGCCAGCTGATTGAGCATGGCCTGAAATAGCGATTTAATAGCTAGGCTGCGCAGTAACAAGCAGCAGCCTAGCAGCAAGCCTGCATAATCGGCAACAACAGACGCTGCGGCAATGCCCGCCACTTGCCAGCCAAAGCCGAGCACAAACAACAGGTCGAGCAGTATATTCACCAGGTTGGTCACCACTAACATCCACATGGGATAACGGGCATTTTGGCGGCCTAAAAACCAGCCCATCAGCACCAGGTTAATTAAGGTTGCCGGAGCGCTCCAGATCCGAATACCGAAATACAGTTGCGCTTGTTGATTGACCTCGTTGCTAGCGTCGCTGAAGCTAAAAGCCAGTTGGGCCAGCGGCCATTGCAGAGACAACAACAGTAACGCCAGCAACAGCGCCACTAACAGGCTTTGGCTTAAACAGGTAAGCTGGCCTTCGCTGTTATTCGCACCGAATGCCTGGGCGGTTACGCCGGTGGTGCTCATCCGTAAAAAACCCAGCAAAAAAAATAACAGGCTGATTAAACTTGAACCGAGTGCTACACCACCCAGATACCAGGCATGCTCAAGATGACCGCTAACGGCCGTATCTACCAGAGCCAGTAACGGTACCGATAAATTTGACAGCACCATGGGCAGGGCAATAGCGGCGACTTTTTTTTGTAATGAAGCGTTCAGAAATAGCGATAACAAATAAGGTACCTGTAACCGTGTGTTATGGCACTATGATACACGGCTTGCACCCTGCTCGAAACTGCCTGGTAAAGCCGCTATACTGCGGTTTTGTCAATGCTAAATGCGGTGTAAGGCGAATATGCTGTTTATTGATAGGTTGCGGTTTATGTATAAGTCTGGCTGTGATCCAGTATAAGTCAGCTGCTTTTTATCAGAGTTGCTTTGCGCTGTGCCTGGCGGCTGTGGTGGTATTTGCCAACCTGCACTTACTGCAGCCACTATTGCCGCAACTCAGTCGCGAATTTCAGCTTAGTCCGCTGCAGGTTAGCCTTAGTTATACCGTTGCCACCTTCGGCCTGGGGTTATCTTTATTGATATATGCTTCATTATCTGATGCCTGGGGCCGCAAAACCCTGCTACTAGTAACCTTATCGGGCGTAACACTCAGCACTCTGGCACTGACTCAGGTCGAAAGCTTCACCGCACTGGTTTGTTGGCGGGCCATTCAGGGCATTTGCCTCGGTGGTTTACCAGCTATAGCAATCGCCTGGATGGGCGAAGAGTATTCCACGCCGGCCCTGGTTGCAGCGGTAGGTTACTACATCAGTGCCAATTCTTTAGGTGGTATCGGCGGCCGTTTGCTGGCGGGAAGTTTGGCTGATATTGGTCACTGGCAGTGGGTGTTCTGGCCCATGGCATTATTAAGTGGTTTAAGTTGTTATTTTATCTGGCGATACCTGCCGGTGTCTGTTGGTTTTACTCCGCAGCCTTTTCGGCTGCGCCAGGCACTGCAAAATCATGGTTTTCATTTATGCCAGCCAGTGTTATTGCTGACGTACCTGATTGGTGGCTTAAATTTTTTAGTGTTTTTAAATCAGTACACCTTTATTGGTTTTGTGCTGGCAGCGTCGCCATATCTGCTTAGCAGCAGTTTGCTCGGCTTGCTATTTATTACGTATTTAACCGGCACCATAGGCTCAGCATTGTCGGCTAAGATCGCCAAGCGCACCTCAATGCCACTGGCCATGGCACTGGGCATTGTCCTGATGATGCTGGGTAGTCTAATCACCTTACATGGCCAGTTGTTTGTTATTGTCAGCGGCTTTTTTATCAGTGCTTTTGGTTTTTTTCTGTGTCATTCCCTGGCCAGTAGCTGGGTTAACCAGCATGCCACCCGGGCTAAAGCCAGTGCCAGTGCGCTCTATCTGGTGTTTTACTATGTGGGTGCCAGCATTGGTGGTCTTTACCTGCAGCCGTTCTGGCAGGCTTTAGGTTGGCCTGGTGTCGTGCTGGCGTCACTACTGATGTACGGCGTTACCCTGATGCTGGCGCTATGGCTTTGGTCGCGCAGTCGCTTACAACAGCGTTAACCGGACTCAGTTGTCAACTAAGTCCCTGAGTATTAAATAATTGCTAAGGAAAGTACTGAGGGTAATTGGTACGATTGAATGGTTTGAGATTATATTGTGGCTGCAAAAATGCGACTAAATCGACTAATTCATTAACGGTCATTAAGTCATTGTAGTTACGCATTAACGATTGACCCGTGTCATCGGTGTAACTGTCACGCTTAAAACCTGGTGCAATTTTATGAGACGGGTTAATAACTGAAGTAACAAGTTCACCGTAGGTTTTAATCTTACTGACATCGCCGCCTAACGGTACTTTATTCGGTATTTGCTGCGACGCACTATCATCCGTTATCCCCTGCAATGTATGGCAGGAAAGGCATTGATATGAAATAAACACCGTTTTACCGGCAGCGGCATCACCTTCGGGTAAGCTGAAGCCTTTGGGTGACTCTGGGCCTTCAGTACAGGCGATTAGTGTCATTAACGTTAATAATAGCAATGTAGTTTTCATTACACTCTCCAGAAATGTGACTGGTTTAGCTGTGTTGCTGGTTATTTTATAATCAGTCTAGTCTGTTCTGGTGAGTGCAGATTGATTGAGATCAATGTTCAGCCATGTTTTTGAAGGTCTCGAATTTCTTGCTGGTTTAATTCGCGATACTGACCAGCAGCCAAATCACCCAGCAGCACAGTGCCGATCATTATGCGTTTTAAAGCACTGACCCGGTAGCCCAGCGCTTTGCACATATAGCGAATTTGCCGGTGCAGTCCCTGGGTCAGCACAATTTCAAATTGCTGTGGCCCGCGCGCTTCTACGTTGCAGGGTCGCGACTGATAGTGGTTCTGACCCAGCTGCCAGCTTACCCCTGTTGCCATTTGCCGGATGAAATCTGCATTTATTGCCTTATCAGTTGCCACTAAATACGTTTTATTGTGGTAGTAATTGGGATGCAATAAACGCTGACACAATTCGCCGTCATTAGTTAGCAGCAATAAGCCGCTGGAGTCTTTATCCAGCCGGCCTACGGCAAATAAGCGCTGTGGCAAGGTTTTTAATATTTGGTATAAACTTGTCGGATCATCGGGCCGGTTGTTGCAGTCAATACCCACCGGTTTGTGATACATAAGGTAACAACGTGCGGGCAGGTCATTTAATAGGGTGTCGTCAATCTTAATGGTATCTGTACCGCAGACCAGGTCGGTATGAGATGCAGGCCGGCCGTTCAGGCTTACTCTGTTGTCGCTGATAAGCCTGCTGGCGGCTCGGCGCGAACAATAACCGCTGTGTGCTATCCATTTAGCCAGCCGCAGGCCTTCGATTTGTTGGGTTACATCATTCATACAGCGTTGAGCAACCCCTTATCTTATACAATTGCAGTGATATCACGCGGTAATGTCATAATACTGCCATTAAGTGCTGCCATACTTAGCCCGGTTACACTTTCCTTCCTGGATATTACTCACTACATAGTGAAGGGAGCTTTTGCTCCCGGTTTTTTCTTTGTAATTTCAGTGTAATCAGTTTTCCTGCTCAGCCAGACGGGTAGGATAGCGCTGGTAAATCAACTGTACCGCATCATTTATCGCTTGTTGCGGCTGCGCCATGGCTTTTTGAGTTAGCCGGCCATCTACCAGGCCTTGCCATACCAAACGCTGCTCTTTAGCATCAATCACATCGATGGTAACGGTACCCACTTTATATTCGTTTTTTTCCAGCTGGTTGCCAAACAAGGGGATACCAAACATAAAACTACTGCTTCTGCCGTAGTAACCGTAACCGGCATTAATTGAAAAGGGAGAGCTTCGTACATCAGTGCGGGTTTCCACATTAGTCATATAGTTAACCAGCAACTGCGGATTTTGCTCACTGTACTGATACCCTAACGCTGCCATTTCAGCGTTTATTGCCGTTTTGAAATGCTGATCCAGTAAGGTGGTATAGGCTTTCGCCTCGGTATCTGCGGCTTTCACTTCTGCAACCAGTGGTTCAGTGCCGGTTGCTTGCTGCTCGGGCTCGGCAACTGCTGTTTGTTGGGGATCTGGCTGATAAAAGCCATAGGTTTGATATTGCTGAAAATTGACATTTCGATCGTAATCGATCGTAGCCTGCCGTGAGCTGGAACACGCACTCAGCCCCAGCAGCAGGGCCGCGGCAAGGCTGCCAAAACGAACCAGCGTATTGTTAATAATTGCCATAGTTACCTCTTATCAGCGAATATCGGTGTAAACCAGATAGTTGAGTTTATAGTAACTAAGACTCAACACTAAACAATAAGTTTGGTTAAATTTAGTGGCAGCCCCGGTTATCAGTTACCTGTTAAAAACGGTAATTAAACTGCACAGCCAGCAACTGCCCTTTGTTGCTGTACTGCCCCTGATAACCACTGTTATACAGTGGCTCATTCTGGACATTATATTCGCGCTCCTTTACTGATACATCACCGGTGAACAAATAGCCATAGGCGATATCCATACTGAGCTGCTGATTCAGCTGCCAGTTGGCGCCAGCCGTGACCCATACCCGATCATCAGTAGGGATCCGGGCGGTTTTATGGCTTGGTGCTATCGGGTTTTCATCAAAGGCGGCACCGGCTTTCAGGGTTAAACTAGCATGGTAAACATAGTTTACGCCCAGCGCAGCAGACCAGCTGTTTTGCCACTGCTGCGGAATATAGCCAATATAGCCCGGGCTATTCAGATTTGGTGGTCGCTGGGTATTTAGCGAAATAGTGGGGTTTGGGTCAATGCTAACAATATCAATGCTGTCAAACTCACTCCATTGGGTCCAGGCAATGCTTAGCTGCACTGATAACGCTGTTGAAATTTGCTGATCAAGGCCAAAGGCCGCGCTGGCCGGAGTAGTCAGTGCCAGTTGGCTGGCTTCAACCAGCCGATTGTTTGCTGCCAGTTTACCGGTACTTAAATCAATTGCTGGCAGGTTTGCTGCCACCACCAGATAATTTGGGTTGCCTGCGACGCTGGCGCCGGTGAGCGGGGTATTGGTGATGACAGAGTCGCCTTGCAGGGTATAGCGCACGGCTGAATGCCAGGTCAACGCCAGCCGGGTGCCTGCGACAGGCTCGCCATGAATTCCCAACGTATAGCCAAAGGCTACATCATCACCTGCTACCTCGTAGTGGCTATTACAGTAAGCATCATTGTAAACCGGTGCGCCAAACATCTCGTTAGTGGTAGTTTCACCCAGCTCACATAAACCACTGTGGTCTTTATATTTTGATAAAGTGCCTTGTGCATGATTAATCGAAATGCCGGCGCCAACAGACCATTGCTCATTCAGTTTAAAACCGATTGCCGGCTGCAGGCTTAGTACCTGAATAGCGGTTTCGTCGGCAAAATAGCGACCAACAAAGTCGTTGTCGTAATTGGATGACAAACCAAACGGCACGTAGAATCCAACACCCCAGCTTAACTGCTCTGACAACTTGTCTGCATAAAAGACGAAAGGCACCAGTTCATTTAAAGTATTTGCCCCTTCTGTTCGTCCAGTAACCGACTGACCATTGGCACTTTGCGCGCTGGCATTAGAATAATTGGTTTTGGCGTTAATCAGGTTTAAGCCGGCAGATAACTGCGCGCCGCTCGCTGTTGTTAGTCTGGTTAGTGCGGCCGGATTAGAATAGACCAGACTGGCATCGCTTATTTGGGCGCCACGGCCAGCGTAGGCATTACCCATGCTACTAACCGATTGTTCAAACAGTTTGTAGCCTTCGGCAGAAACATTGGCACTGCATAGAACCAGGGTAACAGCCACAGCAAGGCGGTTTTTTGATAACGTCATGTACTTACTCCGTTGTTAACGTTTCAGCATTATAAAGAGGTCAGACCTTAGAGTATATTCACTACTTCTCGTCTATTGGCCCATTTGCCGCAAGATTTGATAACTTTTCGCTAAATTTTAGTGTAACTCACCAACTGGTAATGGCTGAGAACAATCAGTTACAAAGTAAATATGTTTAACTGATTGAATAACAATATAAAAAATATAAAATTCAGGCTGGCATAACCTCTGCATTGGTCGCTATTACTAGTAATAACTAATTTGACAATGCCCTCAACAAATAGTTTGACGGCAAATACGAAACAAGGACATTCTAAAATGAAAACGTTATCTCTGGTTGTGGCAGTAATGAGCTCGGCATTATTTTTAAGTGGTTGTAATCAGGCTAATAGCAGCAGCAACAGTGACACTGCCGAAGTGGTAGCGATACCGGTTGAAGCCGCGCTGGCGCGCCCGGGAGAAATTAGTAGTAGTTACCATACTAATACCACTTTGGCAGCACGTGCCGAAACCGACGTCATCAGTAAAAGCAGTGGTATTGTAGAGCAGGTGCTGGTGGAAGAGGGCGACTATGTTAAGGCCGGTCAGTTGCTGGCCGTGCTGGAAAATGAACGGCAACGCTTTATGCTGGCCAAAGAGCAGGCCGAACTTAGTCGGCTGGACAGCGAGCTAAAGCGCATGGCGGAAATGTACCAACGCCAGTTAATCAGCACCGATGTCTATGAAAAGTTACGTTGGCAGCATGATGCAGTAAAAGCCGCAGTCGACTTAGCTGAACTAAGCGTGCGCGAAACTGAAATACGTGCCCCTATTGCCGGTGTGGTGTCGCGTCGCTACGTTAAAGTGGGTGAGCTTATCAGCCAGATGGCGCCACAGTCTTTATTTCATCTGGTAGCGAATAGTGAGCTTGAAGCCGTTGTACATATTCCTGAGCAGCAACTGGCGCAGGCTAAAGCAGGGCAGGCTGCTATTTTACGCTTCTCTGGCATGTTACCGGTGCAGGCGAATATCAGTCGTATATCACCGGTAGTGGATGCGCAATCCGGTACGGTTCGCACCACGCTGATTATCGATAATAAGAAAGGTGAGTTACGTCCCGGTATGTTTGCACAGGTTGAACTGAAATTTGACGTAAAAACGGACGCCTTGCTGGTGCCTAAACGGGCAATTATCACTATTGATAACCAACACAGCGTCTATGTAGTGGATAGTGAGGATAAAGTCAGCCGGAAAACAGTGCACCTCGGTTACAGCGCAGATAACACGGTTGAAATTCTGGACGGTATCACTACAGGCGAGCAGGTTGTGGTCGCCGGACAGGGCGCGTTGAAAGAACAAAGCCTGGTAAAAGTAGTGACCACCCGTGAGTTTTAAGCCCCTGAGCCCGGCACTGCCGGGCTTTTTATGCCAGTAATAAACGAAAAATAAGAAAATACTGAAAAGGAATTAATGATGAAACTGGTTGATGTAGCGGTAGCACGCCCGGTCACCATATGGATGTTTACCTTTGGCATCCTGTTATTTGGTTTAGTATCCGCAGGGCGGCTGGCGGTAAATTTGCTTCCTGATCTCTCGTATCCGAGCTTAACCATTCGCACCGAGTATCTGGGGGCAGCGCCTGTTGAAGTTGAACAATTGGTCAGTAAGCCGATAGAGGAAGCCCTGGGTATTGTTAAAGGGGTGCACAAGGTGCAATCAGTTTCACGCTCTGGCCGCTCTGATGTGGTGCTGGAGTTTGACTGGGGCACTGATATGGATTTAGCCATGCTGGAGGTGCGCGAAAAACTGGATGTATTGCTGCTGCCGCTGGATATTGAAAAGCCTCTGCTACTGCGCTTTAACCCTAATTTAGACCCGGTGGTACGTCTGGCATTAAGCCGCGAAGGCGGCATTAATTCAGAACGGGAATTGGTAACGTTACGCACTTACGCTGAAGAAGATTTGCGCCGCAAGCTCGAAGCCATGCCAGGGATTGCCGCGGTGCGACCTGATGGTGGCTTAAATCAGGAAATTCAGGTTTTGGTTGACCCGAACAAGCTCAGTCAGTTGCAACTGGATATCGGACTAATCAGTAGCCGCCTGGCAGAAGAGAATATCAATTTAGCCGGTGGCCGCCTGGAAACGCCGGGTTACGATTTTCTGGTGCGCACCATTAATCAGTTTGCTGACTTATCGGCGATTGAAAACCTGTATCTGGCCAACGTTGGCACATCGCAAATACGCTTAAAAGATGTCGCCACGGTCGTTGATGCGTTTGCCGACAGAAAAAGTGTTACTTACGTTAATGGTGCTGAAGCTATTGAAGTGGCCATTTATAAAGAAGGCGATGCCAATATCGTTAAGGTTGCTGAATCCTTGCTGGCACAGTTGCCTGCTCTGCGTAAAGGGTTGCCTCAGGATTATAGTCTGACCCTGGTGTACGATCAGTCAGCCTTTATCAAACAAGCCATCAGTGAAGTAAAATCAGCTGGTATCGTCGGCGGCTTACTTGCCATGCTGGTGCTGTATTTATTTTTGCGTAACGTCTGGGCCACTGTGATTATTTCCGTGTCCATCCCGGTGTCGATTATTGCCACCTTTAATCTGATGTACGGTCAGGGTATTACTTTAAATATGATGAGCCTGGGCGGTATCGCGCTGGCCGTAGGCTTGCTGGTCGATAACGCCATTGTGGTGCTTGAGAACATTGCCAGACATAAAGAGCAGGGCAAATCTGCGCCAGAAGCGGCCAGAGCCGGGACTGGTGAAGTTGCCATGGCTATCACGGCATCAACCCTGACCACCGTTGCGGTGTTTTTCCCTCTGGTTTTTGTTGAAGGCATCGCCGGTCAGCTTTTTAAAGATCAGGCGCTTACTGTAACCTTTGCTTTACTGGTGTCGCTTATTGTGGCGTTGACCCTTATTCCGACCATGGCGGCCCGCCAGCGTAAAATGATGACGCCCGGCGATGCTGAGCTGGCAGTAGCAAAGGTTAAGGGCAGTCGCTGGTACCATAAAGTTGGCCGCATCCTATTATGGGTGCCTAAAATGATAGGTAAAAGCCTGTATTATTTTATGCTGGGTGTATTAAGCCTGCTTACCTTGATCTGGCGTGCTATCAGCCGGCTATTGGGCCTGTTGTTTAAACCATTACTTTATGTCGTAAAAGCAAGCCTGGACGCGCTTACCCGCGGCTACCGGCGTTTACTGAGCGGCGCATTGCAGACCAAAGCGTTAACCATTAGCTGTACCTTAATTATCGCTGCCTTGTGTTACAGCTTGCTGCCACGCCTTGGTGCAGATGTCATTCCTGAGCTGGCTCAGGGCGAATTTTATGTTGAAGTTCAGTTGCCTATTGGCAGCGCTATTGAACAAACCGATGCGGTGGTAAAGGAGCTGGCAGCCATTGTTACGCCACTGGCCGGGGTTGCCCGCAGTTATGGCCAGGTAGGAACGGGTGCGCAAATGACGGTAGATCCGTCCATTGGTGGCAGCCACTGGGGCCGGCTGAATATTGTTATGCAGCCTGGCAGTGACGAGCAGGCAGAGCAGCAGGTAACTGAGCAGCTGCGCCAGCATATTGCCGGTATGGCCGGGGTAAAAGCCCGCTTTGATCGCCCTGAATTGTTTAGTTTTGCCACGCCGCTGGAAATTGAACTGACTGGTTTTGAACTGGCAGAGTTAAAGCAGGCTGCGGATCAGCTGGTCAGCAGTCTGGCTGGCGAACCGCGTTTTACCGATGTTAAAACCAGCTTGCGGCCCGGCCAACCGGAGATAACCCTGTACTTTGATCATGCCAGGTTAGCGCAACTTGGCATGACAGCCCAGCAGGTTGCCAAGCGAGTTGCGGTCTATGTGGGCGGGGAAGTTGCGGGCCAATATTCGGTAAATGACCGGAAAATTGATATCCGGGTCCGCTTAGCAGAAGAGTACCGCCAAACTGAGCAGCAACTAGCGTCACTTATTATCAACCCCGGCAGTGCGCAACCCTTGCCGTTGTCGGCAGTGGCAGATATACGCCGTGAACTGGGCCCCAGTGAAATTACCCGGGTTGCCCAGCAGCGGGTGGCGATTGTCAGTGCTAATCTGGCTTTTGGTGACTTAGAACAAGCGACCGCCAGCGCCCGTGCGATTGTCGCTCAGCAAAGCCTGCCATTTGGTGTAGGTGTGGTTGTTGCGGGGCAGAGTGAAGAGATGCAGCGCGCGTACAGCTCGTTAACCATGGCGTTATTACTGGCGGTATTTCTGGTTTATTTAGTGATGGCATCGCAGTTTGAAAACCTGCTGCAACCGTTATTAATCCTGTTTACCGTGCCACTGGCCGGTGCCGGCGCTATTCTTGGTTTATGGTTAACCGATACCCGCTTATCCGTGATTGTGTTTATTGGCTTGATTATGCTGGCCGGTATTGTGGTGAATAATGCCATCGTGCTGATAGACCGGATTAATCAGTTACGCCAGGGTGGCATGGCACTGACTGAGGCCATCATTGAAGGGGG